>CAIRYL010000052.1 GCA_903882825.1 uncultured Candidatus Peregrinibacteria bacterium
AAAAATTACTCTTTTCTCTTTTCTTAACCATTTATGATTCATCATATTCGTATTGCGAGTGATCTCGCAATTTCTTTTTTTGCAGGGAAAAACAGAACACTCCCACGTGCTCCATGGCACGTCTCTGATGTAGTAAAAATGATTTTTTTAACGGGACTCCTTCTGTTTCTTTTCTCTTATGGAATTTTAGAGTTTGCAAAATGGTATATAGGTGAAGAAGCAGTACTGATGTGGATAGGAGATCCAAATCATCTTTCAAAGCTGGTTATAGGAGGAATGATTTTACAAATAGTAGTAGAAATGGCACTTTTATACCTGTATACACACTATAAATATGGGGTAACAGGATCTGATTTTGGATTTCGAGCAACTCCTATACGAGACACGTTAGTATTAGGACTTTTGCTTTTTTTAATGGTTGCTATTGGGCAAAATGTTTTTTTAGGAATGGTGGACGGACTTCCCTCTTTTTTAGGATTACAAGACCTTTCACTTTTAGATGTTGGTGAACAAGGAGACTCTTCTTCTCTTTCTTTTTTACTCCAAAATAAATTAGTACCAATTCCTTTTTTATTTGTATTTGCGGGAATTTTGGCACCACTTACCGAAGAGCTCGTTTTTAGAGGATTTTTACTTCCTTCTGTAATGGAACACATGGGATACGTTTGGGGCGTTATTGTAAGCGCTGCATTGTTTTCTCTCGTACATCTTGTTTTTAATCCCATTACGCTCCTCATTATGTTTTTATTAGGGGTAATCCTCTCAGTATTGTATATTCGCACACAATCATTATGGCCAGGAATTATATTTCATGGAATTAATAATACCGTTGGTGTATATTTGGCTATTTCTGGAATCGAAAAATTATCATAATAATCGATAAGAACATCACTTTTTTTGTTGCATCATAATAGCGGTTCTTATTTTTTTTTCAGCTTCTAGCTTTTCAATCATACTTTTTACACGAGATTCTGGTAAAAACCACACAAGCGCACGATACGTATTTTTTAGCCTTTCTGAAAGTGCAGAAGAATCTAAAAGCGTAAGTGCCATTTGTTGAAGTTTGTATAAATGATTATTAAATTCTGGAAATGGAGACATAAAAAAAATAAAAATTAATATCCTTTACCTGTCAAAAAATTTATTATTCGAACCCAAAAACTTTGATGGATGATAGTTTCTTTATTTGGTAAAATTTCTGTTTTTTGAGGAGGATATGCATTTGCAATTTCTTTGGCAAATCGCTTCTCTGCATCAGGAAGCTCTTTTGTTTTATACTGAATTTCGGCTTCTTTTCGAATATGGTCTGCAATACGCCCTCCGCGTTTTATGTTTGATATTGCATCTTTTTTTTCTCTGTCACTCATCCAAATTTTACTGCGTGGTGGAGGTGGCATATCAAAAGCCATAATTTACAAAATATAAAAAAATAGTCGTTAAAAAAATTCATTTCCATTTTTTTGTTTTTATCATGCTATTTTACAGAAAAAAAAAAGAAAAAGAAAAGCCCTTTTTTGAAATACAAATTTTTGTCACAATGCATATAGATAAAAATTTTTTAAAGCAATATGACCATTAAAATGTCCACTGAATTCCATGTTTCAAAAAAAGATGGAATGCGTGAGTTTCATCATTTTGCACCAGAAGGATTCCATGAAGAAATATGGGTAATGTTTGAGGGAAATGATGCGGGGAAGGAGTTGTATGATGAAGTGTGCGAGACTCTTTTTTCAGCAGTATTTGAAGATAAAAAAGACCATGAACCAGTAGAAAGGTTTGAAGAATCATTAAAACAGCTGAATGAAAAACTTTTAGAAGAGGCAATTTTGCCAGAAGATTTTTTAGAAAATAATTCCTTTTTTATTGGTTTATTACAAGGAAAAAACCTCCATTTCACCACTATCGGAAAAACAGAAGTATATCTTATTCGAAGCGGAAAAGTGTTATGCATTTCAGAAGGAATCGCTCCACGCGGTCCAGAGGACGATCTTTTTGTAAATATTGCGACTGGAGAACTTCAAAATGAAGATACGGTTCTCCTGTCTTCCTTTCGAATGTTAAGAATCGTGAGTATTGGACAAATTTCTGAAATTACAAAAAATTCACCAAGAGAAGCAATCGATACTTTTCAAGATTTTATTTCACATTCGGAAGATGGTGTATATGCCGTTTTACGAGCAAACGGTGCTCCCCCACTCCCCTTTGAAACCAGTATTCTCCCCGGAAGAAAAAAGTTTGAACTTGGAATCCAAATTTTTGACAATCTTCTCAATAATACCAGAAAAATTATTTATAAAATCTCTGGAAACCCTAAAAAAGAAATTTTATCCGTAATTATTGGAGGAATCGCACTGTTGCTCATTTGGAGTTTTTTCTCTTTTCTTTCAGGAAATGTACAAGACGGAAATCCAGAAGAGGTGAATGCGCGTATTTTAGAAATAGAAAGCAATCTTGCAACTGCAGAAAATGCAAAAGAAGAAGGAAAATCTACACAGGCTCTTGAAATTTTAGCAGGGGTAGAAACAAAAGCGAATGCTCTTTTTGATTCAGGAAATTATCGATTAAAAGCATCAGAAATTTTAAATAAAGTGGAAGAAATTCGGGATGGTATTTCTTTAACACAACGAATTAGCGGAGATACTGCAAAAGTAAATCTTTCTGCACGTCAGGCAAATGTTTCGGCACTGGGAGTCTTCCAATTTGAAAATGAAATGTATGCATATAGTCGGGATACGCTTTTCCGAATTCTATTGCAAAATGTAGAAAGCTCTCTCGATCTTTTAGCAAGTGAATCAGTAAAAAAAGGAATTCCATTTGAGAAAATTGGAAAAATTGTTTTTCTTACTGAAAGTGGAAAAATTTTAGAATGGAAATCAGGATCAACCCCTGCATTTTCTAAAACACAAGATGAAAATTCTTGGAAACGAGCAATAGATATTGCGGCTTATAATACGAATCTCTATCTTCTTTCTCCAGAAGAAAATCAAATTTGGAAATATAATTGGCAAGCAGATCGTTATTCAAAACCATCTGCATATAATCAAGATGCATCAATACAAGAGGCCATTTCTATGGCAGTAGACGGAAGCGTTTTTCTTTTAACAAAAAGTGGAAATGTCCTTCGGCTTTTAAGGGGAAAAAATACCCCATTCCCACTTAAAAATGTTCCTCCAGAATTTCATGATCTCACACAAATGTTTACTCTCCCCGATTCTGAGCTTTTATTGTTCCTCTCTCCCGCTCAAAAACGTATTTTTCTTTTTACAAAATCAGACGAAGGAGCAACGTTTTTTAGGCAATTTGTGCTCGATAGTGATAATATTGGAACACTTTCTGGACTTTGGCTCGATATAAACAGTAATACTATTTATATCACTGACGAAAAACGAGTTCATGAAATTAGTATACCAAAACAGTAATTTCGGTATTATTTTCCTCTCCTACTCCTCACCTGCAAAGAAAAGTCTAAATCTGTGTCAAAATAGTTCATATCGAGCGGAACAGTATGAAGATATTGTTCCTGTTCAAAAGAATGAGTATGGGGAA
>CAIRYL010000053.1 GCA_903882825.1 uncultured Candidatus Peregrinibacteria bacterium
TAAAATAATTCATTAATAAAAAAAATAAAATTATGCAATCGTTAATATTTCTCCTCTTTCTTTTCCCACTACAATGGTGTGTTCAAAATGTCCGGAAAGAGATGCATCTTTTGAAAAAATAGTCCACTTATCAGGTGCGGTATAAATATGTTTTTTCCCTATATTTGCGATAGGTTCAATGGCAAAGGTCATTCCTTCTTCTAAAAACATTCCTGTTCCTTTTTTCCCAAAATTATAAATATGTGGTTCTTCATGAACAGCACGTCCAATACCATGTCCTCCGAGTTCTTCTACTACACTATATCCCGCTTTTGTAATAATTTCTCCAATCGTTCCACTAATATCTCCGAGCCTCATCCCGTGTTTTGCAATTTCAATAGCAGAATACAAAGATTTTTGTACTGTTTCTAAAAACTTTTGTGTTTTTTTTGGAATTTCTCCTACCACAAATGTATAAGCAGAATCGGTACAAAACCCATCCCACTCCACCCCGAAATCAACACCAATAATATCTCCATTTTTCAATGGTATATCATTTGGGATTCCGTGTACCACTGCACTATTAACACTGGTGCAAACAGCACCTGGAAAACCCATATATCCATAAAATGCAGGACGAACTGTGTATTGTTTGCAGAGTTCATGAGCCATTTGATCGAGCATTTTTGGAGTAACTCCTGCAATACAAGATTTTCCAAGAGTATGTAAAATAGTGTACAAAATAGAACCCCCTTTTCTCATAGTTTCTATTTGTGATGCTGTTTTCGGCATTGGAGGATTTTTTTTTGAAATCATTTGAGGTTTTCAAGAAGCAAAAAATAAGTTTTTTTATTTTTTTTCAGGATGTTGTATAGCTCCAAGGCTTTCTGTAAAGGCTTCATATTCTTCAATATTATACATATCAAGCTCAAAACCAGTAAGTTCACTTGCTAATCGAATATTTTGCCCTCTTTTTCCGATCGCCATCGCACGTTCTTCTTCTTCTACAAATACGGCGGCCCTTTTTTTAATACGTTTCCCACTTTCTTCATCTACAAACTCTTGGTCAGTAATAACCACTACATTCGCAATTTTTGCAGGCTGAAGTGCTCGAGAAATCACTGATGCAGGATTTTCATCCCATTCAATAACATCTACTCGTTCTCCACTCAATTCATCCATAATTGGATGTATTCGAGAACCTTTCTGTCCGATACAGGCACCAACAGGATCAATTTTTTTATCAAATGCTCGTACTGCCACTTTTGAACGGATTCCCGCATCTCTTGCAATAGCCACTACCTCGACTTCTCCATGGGAAATTTCTGGAATTTCTTCTGCCATTAATTTTTCTACTAATTTTGGATTTGTACGAGATACCAAGAGCTGTGGTCCTTTTGCAGAACTTCCCACTCTTTCCAAATATAAACGCATTCTTCGTCCTGGGAAATAACGTTCTCCTTGAACCCTTTGTCGTTCTCCCAATAAAACAGTAGTTTTTTCAATATCTACAAAAATATGATTTCCTTCTACTCGATTTACACTTCCAGTAACGAGCTGTCCTTCGCGGTCTTTAAATCTTTGAAAAAGGGAAATCCGTTCTGCTTCTTGTACTTTTTGGAGAATAACTTGTTTTGCACTTTGTGCTGCAATTCTTCCGTATCCAGTAGGAGTTACATCTATATATACTTCATCACCGAGCTCTATATCTGGATTCACTGATTTTGCTTCAGAAAGAGAAACTTCTACTTTTTCATCTACCACATCCCCATCTTCTACTACTTCCTTGAGAAGATAAATACGTGCGAGCTCTGGAGCATCTTCTTGAAGTTCAACACGAACTTCCATATCTCGATTTCCATAATCTTTCTTATAAGCGGCTGCGATAGCTGATTCGACTGCCTCCAAAACCAGATCTTTCTCAATATTTTTTTCAGAACAAAGCTGGCGAAGCGCCGCAATAAATTGTTGATTTTGCATAAAGAACAATGTATAAAAACAAAAATCCGGTTTTTCACCAGATCTAACCAAAAAATACCAAAAAAGATGATGAAATGCAAATTTTTCTTTTGGATATAGTACAGAAAAAAAAGGTATTATTTTTTTAAAAAAAAAGTTATAATACAGTGAAATTTTTCTTATTTTTTTATGAAAATTCATTTTTCTGGTGCAGCACAAGAGGTTACAGGTTCAAAACATTTATTAGAAATAAATGGAAAATTTATATTACTCGACTGTGGATTGTTTCAAGGTCATCGCCAAGAGGCATATCAAAAAAATAAAACATTTCCATTTGATCCGAAAGCTATTGATGCAGTAGTGCTTTCTCATGGACATTTAGATCACTGTGGAAATCTTCCAACGTTGGTGAAAAAGGGATATCATGGGAAAATTTTTTGTACGGAAGCTACTGCCGATATTGTTCCTATTATGCTGGCTGATTCTGCTCATATTCAAGAGCAAGATGAAAAATTTATGGGGAAACATTTTCAAGAACTCAAAGTTCCAAACGAGCCTTTATATACAGTGAAAGATGCAGAAGCTGTCACTGCGCATTTAAGCGGAAGAGCATATCGTACACCATTTGAAATTCTTCCCGGGATATTGGTGGAATTTTATGATGCGGGACATATTTTAGGATCTGCTTCTGTATATATTACATTTCAGGAAAATGGAAAAACGAGGACGTTTCTTTTTAGTGGTGATATTGGACGTGCTCAAAAAAATATTCTTCGGAATCCAGAACCTCCAAAAAATGTAGAAATAGTGGTTATTGAGTCGACATACGGAAATAGAAAACACGAACCTGTTGCTGAACTTCGGACAGAACTTGAAAAAATCGTAAAAAATACAGCTCTCCGTGGTGGGAAAATTATTATTCCAGCGTTTTCTCTTCAGCGAACACAAGAACTCGTTTATGACCTTCATATTCTAGAAAAAGAAAAGAGAATTCCAAAAATGCCTATTTTTGTAGATTCTCCTCTTGCTACCAATGTGACTGATTTATATAGAAAACATAAGGAATGTTTTGACGAAGAATCATATCAGGATTTTTTATCTGAAGGTGAAGCAGTTTTATTTTTTGAAGGACTTCATTATACGAGATCTGTGGAAGAATCGAAGGCTATTAAAGATGTGGTAGGACCTGCAATTATTATTTCTGCGAGTGGAATGTGTGAAGGAGGTCGAATTCGTCATCATCTTCGAAATGAAGCCTCTGATCCCAAAAATACGATTCTTATTATTGGATATCAAGCAGAATACACATTAGGAAGAAGAATTGTGGAAAGAAGACCTGTTATAAAAATTTTTGATGAACTTATTAAACTTCGTGCAGATGTAAAAGTTTTAAATGGATATTCTGGGCATGCAGATGCAGATGAACTCGATGCTTTTTTAGAAAATATTGAAGGTATTAAAAATGTTTTTGTGGTGCATGGTGAGTCTTCTCAAAGTTTTGCCTTTGCCAAAAGACTTCGTGAAAAAAGAGAGAGAAAGTGGACTATTGAAATACCAGAACCAGGAGATAGTCTTGATCCAGATGAAATTTTATTTTTTTAAGAAAAGCTTTAAAAAAATAGTTTTTTCATTTTTAGAAGGAACGAAAAACGCTATATTATAAGCCATTTTTTAGGTTTATAATTAAAATTTTTGAGTTTTACAGACTTTCTTTCTATTTTTATGAGAATAAAAATATGTGAATGTTTGTAAAAAAATATTTTTTAATGTTATATTCTTTAGGATTTTTTATTTTTCTATGTCCAATAGTGCTCTTTCTTCTTTTTTTTCCCCTTCTTCTGTTGCCGTTGTAGGTGCTTCTGAAAATGCTGAAAAACTGGGAAGTGTTATTTTACAAAATATTTTAGATGCTCAATTCCCAGGGAAAATAAGGGGAATAAATCCGAAATATACAGGAAAAACACTTATGGGAGTTCCTTTTCTCTCTCGTCTTTCTGATGAAAAAGAACCCTTTGATCTCGTGGTAATTGTTGTACCTGCATCGTTTACAAAAGCGGTTGTAGAAGATGCTATTCAAAATAAAACAAAAAATATTATTCTTATTTCTGCTGGTTTTGGAGAAGTGGGTAATATAGAACTGGAACATGAAATTCAAATATTATGCGAACAAAATGGTATTACGCTTTTGGGACCCAACTGCCTCGGTGCTATTTTTCCATTTGCAAAACTGAATGCAAGCTTTGCAGATGGGTTTCCGGAGGAGGGGAATATCTGTTTTGTATCCCAATCTGGAGCATTTTGTACAGCAGTATTAGATTGGGCTATGGAAAAAGGAATTGGATTTTCTCATTTTATTTCTTTAGGTAATAAAGCGGGTATTTCAGAAATAGAAATTTTAGAACATTTAGCAGATGATCCAAAAGTTCAGATTTTTGCTTTTTATTTGGAATCACTTCGAAATGGAAATCGTTTTATAAAACTTATTGAAAAAATTTCAAATACGAAACCTGTTGTTATTTTACAACCTGGACGTTCGATAAAAGCATTGGAAGCGAGTGCTTCACACACCGGAAGTCTTGCACCAAATGCTCGGGTTTTAGAGGCCGCTTATAAAAAAGCAGGAGCTATTCAGGTTCTTTCTATGCGTGAAATGTTCGGAGTATTGAAAGTTCTTTCTTTTGCAAAGGGGAAAAATTTTGGAAGAAGATTGGGGATTATTACGAATGCAGGGGGAGTAGGAGTAGAAGCTTCAGATCTTACAGAGGAAAATCATTTAGAATTGGTAGATCTTTCTTCTGAACTCATGGATACTCTCAGAAAATCACTTCCTGCGGAGGCAAATACGAAAAATCCTATTGATATTATTGGAGATGCAAAAACAGATCGTTATAATACGGCACTTGAAATTCTTGCAAAATCAAATGAAGTAGACCAAATCTTAGTATTATTGACTCCTCAACGTACGACCGAAATTGAAAAAACAGCGAATTGTATTGCGGATTGGTTTGAGAAAATTCCTCAAAATATTATCGCCAGCTTTGTAGGAGGCGAAAAAGTATGGAAAGGAATTCGTATTCTTCGATCACGAAAAACACCAGCCTTCCGATTTTCGGTAGAAGCGATTCGAACAATGTCATTATTGGCAAATAGGACTGTACAAATGGAAAAAACACCTGCGTTGAGAACATTTTTCCCATCTTCTGCTTCTGTTTTACAAAATCTTTTAGATGAAGCAAATGTAAAAAATGAAAAAAGCCTTTCTGCAGAGGCTACAGAAGCATTTTTAAAAGCGTATGAACTTGATTTCCCACTTTCTGGTGGATTTACCGACAAAGAAGAAGCAAAAAAATTCGCAAGTTCATTTTTTCCAGACAGAAAAGTGGTGGTAAAGCTCTCTGCACCTTCTGCATTGCATAAAACAGAAATGAAAGGAGTATTTTTAGATGTTTCACGAGAAGATCTCTTTGATGAAGCTTGGGAAAGTCTTTCTCACTCTATTTCCAAATTTAAAATTCCTGATGCAAAAATATTAATTCAAGAACAAATTCCAAAAGGAACAGAAGTAATTGTTGGGATTCATAGTGATAGTACTTTTGGGAAAGTATTATTATTTGGAATGGGTGGCATTTATACGGAAATTTTACAAGATACAACAATTGAAGTTTTGCCAGATGCAGATATTCCGAGTATGATTGGACGAACGAAAGTAGGAAAAGTACTCATGGGAGTAAGAGGAGAAGCACCAAAAGCTATTGCGGATCTTCAAAAAACAATGGAACACATTGCCTATATGGCAGAAGATTTCCCAGATATTTTTGCAATTGATATGAATCCTATTTTCGTAACTGAACAACGTGCAATTTGTGTAGATGTAAAGATTTTGCTTGCATCAGCATAAGTGAATCTCATCTCATATAGAGTAGGAACCCTGCTGTAGTATCCAAAAAATCCATTGTGTAGTGTTATTGAGTTTTTTGCATTTTTCGGGTACTATTTCACAGGGTTCCTTCCTCTTTTCTAAACATGAAACAGAAAACTATTTCTCGAGGCTATACGTTGGTGGAACTGATGGTCACACTCTCTGTATTTGTCCTCGTTATGACAATGGTTATGAGTTACTATGATCCAAGACCAAAAAAAAGAGAAGAAATGAGGGGGCAAATGATGGAATTATTAACACTTTTTGAATCTGCTCGAGGGTATGCCATATCGAATACTACAATAGAGATAATACCAGGTGGCGAACAAGTAGTACCATCAGGGGGATATGGTATTTATATGGATTTTCCCAATAAACAGTTTACAATTTTTGCAGATGTAAATGATCCAAATCCAGCGGATGGTATCGCTTCCAGTGCTGGGAATGGGGCTTATGATCCTGCTCAAGATCATGTTTTAAAAGTAGTAACAGTAACGAATCCAAATTTAACTTTTTCTGGATTACTAGGAGATGCAACAGAATATACTCAAAATCCTATTACTATTATTTTTATTCCACCCAATGGAAATTCACTTATTTCCGGAAATATTAACAATATAAAAATGGACATGAAAGTAGAACATCCGAGCATTCTTATTGAAAATATTACTTTTAATCGTATTTCTGGTTTTTTTGAGCGTTCTCAAATTATTCCATAATTTTATAATCAATGGTTTTTTCTTTTCCTTTGTTTCGGCTTCAAAAAATAAAAAAAGCATCACTTATAGCGGACGTTATGGTTTCTATTTTTATTCTTTCTGTTGGAATTACGGCCAGTGCGACTATTATTATGAATTCTCTTCAACAGAATGCTATTAATAAAAATCGTATTATTGCTCTTAATTTAGCACGAGAGGGTATTGAAGCAGTTCGCATTTTACGAGATACTAATTGGTTGAGATATGGGGAAAGCGCACGAATATGTTGGAATTTTTGGGCAAATACAAACCAAGATGTCACCATGAACGATAACGATGAACCTTGCCAAGAAAGTACCACAAATCCAGGACAAAATTCACATCCAATAGGATTAGTGCAAAATAGTGATGGAAGTTTTACAAAAATTAAAAGTTACTTGGCATTATTAGATCCTGAAACATTTGAATGGATGTTGGTAGAAAATTTTTATATTCAACAAAGTGATGGAACATTCATCCCCACTTATCAAGATAGAGGAATAGGTCAAGAAGATTTTACCTACGAAGAAGGAAAAACAGGCGAAAATCGTGATGAAGACTATTGGACAAATAGAAAAACACTTGTAAATGCGACCATTATTGGTACTCAAGAAGCGGAAGCATCTCGATTGTATATTGATACAGAAACAGGTTTATATACTCATCATGCGCAAGGAAATACTGCTTCTCATTTTTTTCGAGAAATATTTATACGGTATCCAGTTGTTCCCAATTCAGATGCTCCGGAAAGTAGTAATTTTGTACCGCTTGCTACAGATACAGGGGATACAGGAGGTGGAAATGCAAAAGTACTTGATAATCAAATATCGATAGAAAGTAAAGTATGGTTTATGGGTTTAGGAGGAAAAATGCAATCACTCAGCCTTGAAACTGAAATTACGGATTATTTAAATCGCAACAATTGGTATGATTAATATTTTTTCTCAAAAAAAACGGCAAGGAATAACACTCGTGGAGCTTTTAGTAGGAGCATCAATATTTACAATGATGATGGGAATGTCTTTAGTAGCGGTTTTTAATTTTTATACCACACGCCAAAAAATATTAGCTCAAGATGAGTTATATGATGAGGGAAGGATTCTTATGGAACGCATTGTGCGTGAAGCTCGATTAAATACAGTAGATTATTATGAATATTTTGCAAAACAATATTATTCAGATGCTGAAAGTGAATATGGAACACATCCTGGAGAATATGAAATGCGTTTTTTTAATATTCCAGAATATGACAATACAAATCCTTTAAATATTCACAATATTGTTGGGAATGCCAGTAAATTTTCATGGAATACTAGCGATAGAAATAGTGATATCAATAAAGGATATTTTGACACTCATGCCGACAATAAAACAGGAGATTGTGCCGATATGAGTATTAATACGTATATTGGTATGACAGGGTCGTGTAATCCTCTAAATCCTGGAAAGGCAAATAATGATAACCCGAATTCTTTTGCTCTTAATGATTATAAACAAGATGAGATTTACCTTCTTTCTGCTGATTTTCAAACAAAAACTATTATAAAATTAGATGGTGGAGATAAAAAATTAAAAATACTAAAAATGACACTTACAAAAAATCCTATCACCAATAGATATGA
>CAIRYL010000054.1 GCA_903882825.1 uncultured Candidatus Peregrinibacteria bacterium
ATGACTATTGGAGGAGTCGGATATCGTGTTCAATGTACAAAAAAAACACTCCAAAAATGTATACCGCAAGTAGGTCAAACACTTCTTATTTTTACGTATCATCATATCCGAGAAGATCGCAACGATCTTTTTGGTTTTTTAGATGCCAATGAATCTCAATTTTTTGAACATCTTTTAGGGCTTTCAGGAATTGGACCAAAAACAGCATTAGAAATTTTAGAATTTCCACTTTCCCAAATTTTTGAAGCAGTTTCGGCAGAAGAAGTAGGATTTCTTTCCCAAATTAAAGGACTCGGGAAAAAAACTGCATCCCGCATGATTTTGGAATTAAAAGGATCACTTCCTCGTCTTTCTATAGAAGGGGAAAATGCTTATTCTGCTTTACATACAGACATAGAACAGGCGTTGTTACATCTTGGTTTTCCAAAAGAACGAGTGTATCGAGTACTTCAAAATCTTCCTGCTGAAAAAAATACACCAGAAGATGCCTTAAAATGGGCACTACAACAAATTTCTTTATAAAATAGCGTTTTTTTGCCTTATGGTTCCTTCTTTTAATGTTGCTGGTCGTATTGCACATACGTTTATTCATAATAGAGCGCTTGCCACTATTATGTTTCTAATTACCATTTTTTTAGGAGTTTTTTCATATATTCTTTCTCCAAAACAATACAATCCGGAAGTTACTTTGCCGGTTTTTCAAATTTCGGTTGAATATCCTGGGGCTACCGCAGAAGAAGTAGAACAGTTTGTAACACGAGAGTTAGAAGAAAAAATATCGGATATTGATGGTGTTGATAAAATTTCCTCCTACTCTTTTTCAGGAGGGAAATCGATGGTGATTGTGGAATTTTTAGTAGGTGAAAATCTCGAAACGGCACGCGTAAAAATTCAATCAAAAATGTCAGAAAATTTAGACCTAAAAGAAGGGAGTATTAAAAATCCACTTATAAAAAATGTAAATCCAGACGATGTTCCTATTTTAGAAATTGGCTTTTCTTCAACAATACTTTCTCAAAATGAAGTGAGAAGCGTTATACAAGAACTCACGAATCGTTTACAACGTGTTTCAGGTGTTTCTAATCTTTCTGTGCATGGTGGAGAAAGAAAAGCCCTAAAAATACAAATGGATCCAGAGAAAATGAAAATTTATAATGTCTCCATTCCAGAAGTTTTTCAAGCCATACAAGCGCATAATATTCAAATGTTCCCTGGAAATTTAAAAAATGGTGTTTCTGAACAAGAAATAGAAATTCGTAGTACTCTTTCGCTGAAAAATATTGCTGAATTTACGGTGGCGCAAGGCGTTCGAATGCGTGATATTTCTCAAATAACGGAAGAATTTATAGAAAAAACATCATTTGTTCAGGTGTCTCAACCTTCTGTTCCTCTCCGTGATGCGGTATTTCTTTCTATTGCGAAAAGAAAAGGAGAAAATGGAATTATTGTTTCAGAAAATGTATTATCGGAACTTCAAAAAAATGAATCGTGGTTATCGGATCAAGGAATATCATTTTCTGTCTTTCGGGATGATGGGAAAATGGCATCAAAGGAAATTGGGAAGCTCGCTCATGATTTAATGATTAGTATTTTTATTGTAGTACTTCTTTTAGTGTTTTTTCTTGGTTTTCGAGAGGCAATGATTGTTGCTATTGCGATTCCTTTGACATTAGGTTTAGTTTTTTTTATTGGTTTTATTTTTCATCAAACGATCAATAGAATTACCCTTTTTGCTCTTATTTTAGCGCTTGGACTTTTAGTAGATGATGCCATTGTGGTAGTAGAGAATATTCATAGGCATTTAAAACAAGGCGATGACAAAAAAACAGCTATCGTAAAAGCGGTAAACGAAGTAGGCGTTGGGCTTTTTTTATGTACCGTCAGCGCTATTATTGTTTTTTTGCCCCTTACTCAAATTACAGGAATGATGGGACCATATATGGGTCCACTTTCTTTTTTTGTTCCTGTTGCATTGGCTATATCACTCATAGTGGCATACGCACTCACTCCATTTTTGTCAGATATTCTCTTGGTTCACCATTTCAAAAAAGAAAATCAGCCTGAACAATTATCTTTTTTTGATCGTATTGCTCAAAAATATGCACATATGTTGGCTTTTATTTTTCGGAAAAAATGGCTTCAAAATTTTATATTATGGGGTACCGGAGGATTGTTTCTTTTTTCTCTGCTCATTCCTTTTTTGGGATTGGTCCATTTTAAAATGCTTCCAAAAGCCAATAGAGACCAATATTATGTATATCTTGATGCAGACGAAGGGACTGATGTGCCAGAGATGCAAAAAATGGCAACGGCTGTAAGCGAAATTATTCTTCAAGATCCTGAAACTCGTTCGGTAGAAATTTTTACAGGAGAAGCGCCTGTTATTGATTTTAATGGTTTATATAAAGGCGCAAATATGCGAAATCGTCCTTTTTTATCAACTCTCCGTGTGAATCTTACTCCTCACGAAGAAAGAAATATTTCTTCTGAAGAAATTGTTTTAAAAATGAGAGAAAAGGTATTACGGGAATGGTATTTCCCAAAATGTGGAATTTCTTTTCCGCTTCCTAATG
>CAIRYL010000055.1 GCA_903882825.1 uncultured Candidatus Peregrinibacteria bacterium
GAATATGGTGAAAAATAAAAAAGGAGTACCAGAAGGGGAACAGCAAAAAATGGCACTTCAGCAAATTATAGAAATTACTATTAATCTCAGTGATGATTTTTCAAATTACGTTACTTCCACAGAAGAAAAGGAAACACTCAAAAATACAGTGAATCGAGTTTTAGAGAATCGTCCAAATCTGAAAACGGTTATTGTAAACCCCAAAAAACCGTAATTTTTTAAGAAGCATCTTCATTAAGAAGAAGAACGAGCCGAATATCATCGTACGAGTACTCGCCTTTTCCAGTACGAAAAATAGCACTCAGTCGAATTTTTCCTGTTTCGTCATAATCTTGTTCATCTTCCGATTCTCGAGTTTTTTCTATTATTTCTCGAATTTCTGAAGTATTTTTTGGAAGAAGGTGTTTTACAGAAAAATCAAGAGCATGTTGTATTTTTAAATCATACAAATGTTTTACAATAGTCCCGATGGTCATTTCCCGTTTTTTTGCAATTTCTGCAAGGGAGAGACCTTTTTTTAAAAATTCTAGTGTTTTCAGGATGGTCGGTACTTTTTTTTCTAGTTTTTGAGATGTTTTTAAAGCTTGTTCTGATGCGTTTATTTCGGAAAGTGGTGGATATTTTTCTTGAAGGATTGTTTGAGAAAAAAGTTTTTCCACGGCAAATGAGAAAGTGCGTAATTGTTGGTCTTGTACCAGTACATTTTTATGCACTTTAAGAGCCATTTCATTCCATCCTACAAGTCGAAGTCCTTGTATGTTTTTTACGCGTGAAAGAGCGACATATCCTTGTCCTGGCTCAAATGCTTTTGAAAGATCGATTTCTGCAGAATCAAGCGTCATTCCTTGGCTTTTATGCACTGTAATTGCCCATGCAAGCCGTAATGGAATTTGTATAACGTTGGCAATTACTTTTCCCCATTCATCTGTTATTTTCCATTCTTCACGGTCGGCATAAATTAATTTCCCATCTGCGGTTTGAACCATGGGGGTATTGGTGAGCTCATCAAATCCTACAACGGTTCCCAGCGTTCCATTTACAAATCCTTTTTCAAAATTGTTTTTAATAAAAATCACTCGTGCATCTTTTTTCAGATATAATTCATCTACTACTAATGAAGATTCTAAAATTTTCTCAGATATTGCTTTTTTGCCTTCTGTAATGGCGGTAAAAATTTGTATAGGACTTTTGAGTAAAGAAAGTTCTTGGGCATTTATACGGTCGGCATCATTATTGTGGGTGTACAAACGAGTCGAGAAAACTTCTGTTGAAAGAGTGTGATACTGGCATTTTTTTAAAATATTTCGGGATACAGAAGACACTTCTCCAGAACGAATTTCGTCGAGGAGTGTAATAAATTCTTCTTCACTCTGACGATGTCGTTCGGTGAGATAGCATACGGTTGGAGATAATTTTTTCCAGGTTTCGGTTTCCCAAATAAAACGTATCGAGTCTTCATCTCGGTTTTTTTGTACGGGAGGAAGTTGAAAAAAATCTCCGGTGAGTACTACTTGAATCCCTCCAAATGGTTCTGGCGAAAATCGAACATTTCGTAAAATTTCATCTACTGCACAAAAAAGCCCGGGGGTCAGCATTGAAACTTCATCAATAATAAGCACTTCCGTTTTTTCAAAGCGTTTTTTGAGTTGAGGTTTTTTTAAAAGGTGATCAATAACATCTTCATTTACTTCTTCCGTAATGCCCATTCCCGACCATGAGTGAAGAGTAATTCCTCCAATGTGGGTAGCCGCTATTCCGGTAGAAGCGGTAATAGCATGGGGAACTCCTCGTTTTTGGAGATAGGCAATGAATCTATTGAGGAGATGGGTTTTTCCAGATCCTGGGGCACCGGTTAAAAATACACTTTTCCCCGTCGCCAATACTTTTACCGCGGTGGATTGTTTCACTTGGAAACCAGAAGCTCTTCTATTGCTACGTTTCGGTCGTCCCATGGAATTCTTTTTCCATTTATAACCATGCTTTGTTCCGATCCTTTTCCGGTAATAAATACTACATCTCCTTCTTTTGCGAGAGAAAAAATAGTATGAATTCCTTGTCTTCGGTCTTCTATTACGAACAGATTTTTTCCCCTTATTTTTCCTGCTTTTTCTGCTGAAACGGCGATATCTTCACAAATTTTTGTGGCATCATCTTCATACGGATCTACATTTGAAACCATTACTATATCTGCCATTTCTCCTACGATTTTTCCCATTTTTGCACGTTTTTCGGGGTCTCTTCCGCCCCCTTCGGCGCCTAATAAAATAAGAAGTTTCCCTGATGTTCCTTCGAGCATTTTTTTCCCAGTTTGTGCGATAAATTCCATACTTTTTTCTTCATGAGCATAATCGACAAATACTAAAAATTTTTGTCCTTTTTCAATGCGCTCCATGCGTCCAGGGATTTTTACCAAACTTTCAAATCCTGTTTCTATGGCACCCCAACTTATACCGTAACTTCTGGCCATTACAATTGCTCCCATGGCATTTTCGGCATTTTTTTCTCCTGGTAAAAATATATCTATAGAATACGCTTCATTTTCTTCAAAAACCTCAATGGTTGTTTTTTGTGCATCTTCAAAAACAATTTTCCCATGGATATGAGGAATATACGGATCTTTTTCAATTCCTAATGCATGTTGTGTGGAACGCAGAAGGTGAAAAAAATATTTTTTATCTGCTGGAAATTTTAAAAATTGTGCTGAAGCTTCATCACTTTCGTTGGCGACTATTATTTTGGGGATTTTTTGCCCCTTCATTATTTTTTGAGGGGAAGAGGAAAGTCCGGCGAAAAGTTTTTGTTTTTCGCGTTTGTATTGCTCATAAGATCCGCCATGAGAGGGAAGATGTTCGGGTGAAAGATTTAAAAATAGGGCTCCATCAAATTCAATGCCAATATGACGGAACTGTTTTGCTCCTTCGCTGGTGAACTCTACAATGGCTACTTCTCCTCCTTTGTTTTTTAAATTTCGTAAAAATCCCTGAATTGCAAAAGGGGAAGGCATGGTCATATGCCATTTATTCATTTCTTCGGTATTTCCAATGCGTACATTTGCGGTTCCGAGGACACCCGTACATTTCCCACTTGCCTGAAAAATAGACCATAAAAAATTAGCAGTGGTACTTTTCCCTTTGGTTCCCGTAATTCCTATAACGAGCATTTTTCGAGACGGCATGCCATACCACCACGATGCGATTTTGCTTTTTAAAAAATGGTATTTGAGGAGAAGTGTTTGTGGAAAAAATGTACGTAGCGCAGAACAAAAACGCATACGAAAACACAAAAAAATGCGACTGTAGAGTACGCATTTTTTTGTAAAAAACACAGGATATTTTTTTATAGCAATACCCTACTGTAACACCCAAGATATCTTTGGGGTTTTATTTACAAAAAGTATTGACAAAAGAATGAGGGAGAGGGGAAGATATGGTATCTTTTTTTCTTGGCTATGATAACGCACAATAAAACTACATCATCGTTACAATATTTTAATTTTGGATTCCTGGAAAAACGCCTGGTGATGGACGCTAATATACACGAAAAGCATATTCCACAGGGAGTTGAACACAACCCCCTGAATGATGGTGTGAAGATAGAACATAAAAAAGATGAATCTCTACTTGCCCTTGCCAGAGAGTATGGATGGTATTTAAATGGTGTTATTGAGAAGAATCCATATATTAGCAAAGCTGATCTTATTGGAGTAATAAACGTCCCCAAATTTCCTACAACTTCTGATACGGCTATTGCGGAACGTGAGCATTTAGAACAATCATTAAAATTTCAAGATTACGCACATAACATTCATACTGTTACCCCAGATATGCTGAAAACCTATTTTAAAATTTCTCCTGAACGTTTTGAAAAAATGTTTGGAGAAAATGATATTGGTAAGCAAATATTAGCATTATTACAAGAATCTGGGAATCTTCAGGAAGTTGCAAACACATTAAATGCAGAAGGATATAAAACTAAAGAAGGAAATAGAGAAATTACAGAAAACAATCTTTGGCAGGCACTTAATGAGGCAAATCCTGTTTCACAAGATGTTAACCCAAAAACACTTCAATAAAGTTCAACCGTAGTTGGATCCATAGTTCTTTACGGAGACTATGGATCCAGCACAGTCTGTGATCGCTATTTTATGTGTTCGTTCAAACTTGTAGTGTGAATGATTTTTTAGCTTTATAAAAATAAAAATGTCCTATAAACGGGGAAAAGAAATTACCCTTTTTCCCCTTCTACCAATACCACAAATTCTCCTTTCTTTTTTTCTGGTGTTTTTTGCAGTATTTGTAAAAGCTGTTCGGCGGTTCCTTCTAAAAATTCCTCGTATATTTTCGTCAGTTCTCGTGCCAATACCACTTTTTTAAGCGGGAAAAATTGCTGTGCTTCGTTTAAAAATTTTTCAATTCGGTGTGTGGATTCGTACAAAACGGCAGTATGAGAAAGGATCGCAATCTCTTTTAAAAGCGTTTGACGCCCTTTTTTATGTGGTAAAAATCCAAAAAACTCAAAATGGTGGCTCATGACTCCTGCACTACAAATGGCAGTGGTAAGCGCACATGCTCCTGGAATGGGAATAATACGAATTCCTTTTTGTTTTGCTTCTTTTACCAGCACTGTTCCAGGATCCGAAATCCCAGGCGTTCCCGCATCCGACAAATACGCTACGGAGTTTCCTTCTAATAACAGTGAAATAATTTTTTGAAGAGATTTTTCCGGTGACTGTGCATGAAACGAAATCATAGAATTTTTCTTTTCTATGCCATAGTGCTTCAGTAAATGCCCTGTTACACGCGTATCTTCCGAAGCAATATAATCCACCGTTTTTAAGGTTTCTACTGCTCGAAAAGTAAAATCAGCCAAATTCCCAATAGGCGAGGCAATGATGAAGAGGGAAGACATAAAAAGGGATATAAGAAAAAAGTTTTTGAGGGGTTCTTAATAAAAACAATCCTGTTCCCAATTTTTGGGATTATTCGTCATATACTCTGAAATTTTTTCGTATGATTGTTCGTTTCGGATAATATGTTCGTGGTAATTACGTTGCCAGACGGTAAAAATATCGGTTTTGGCACGCGCCCATTTGGTAACGCCAATTTTATATCCCCGAATTATGGAACCAACGGTTTTTGATGGGGAATGAAAGGGTGTCGTCTGTAGGGGCGAAAAATTTTTCGCCCTGTCCCCGTTTTTCGAAAAATCCGCCGTATTATCGGGCGTATAATTATACGCCCCTACGGTTCCTCCAATCATTAAAATTCCATGCACATGGTTTGGCATTATTGCTAATTCATATAATTCCACATTCGGATAATGTTCTGGAATTTCCCCCCAACATTGTTCTGCTGTTTTTCCTAAATCATTCAAAATCATTTCTCCATTCTGTATTCCTCCAAAGAGGTGTTCACGGTTTTGGGCACAAATGGTCACAAAATATGCCCCACATTCTGCATAATTGTATCCTTTTAGGCGAATGGATTTGCGGTGGTGGAGATGAGGATTGTAGGACATAGAAAGATTCAAAATGGTTTCCCGTAGGGGCGAACCTATGTGTTCGCCCATGTATTTCATATGTTCCATGTGTTCGCCCTGTTGGGAATTCTCGGTATGGACGTTGATTTATTACGCCCAATGAAAATCAATATTTTGGTATTTTTATTGTAAATTATTGTGGTTTTTGCGCGAAAGATTTTTCGTCAAATTCTGAATACTAAAAAGGTGAAATTCCTATGCACAAAAAAACCCTCCGCAATGGGAGGGTTTTTTATAAAAATAATTACCGTTTTGACCACTGAGGCGCTCTACGAGCCTTTTTCAGCCCTGGCTTCTTTCGTTCTTTTACTCGTGGATCTCGCGTTAAAAACCCTGCTCGTTTTAATACTAATCGATATGCAGGATCATATAATTCTAGTGCTCGTGCGAGTCCATGTCGAACTGCATCCGATTGAGAAGCAGATCCTCCACCAATAACCACCACCTTTAATGAAATATCTGTAAATTGAACGGTAGAAAGAGGTGATAATGCGTTGTGTGCTAAAACACCAGGAAAATATTCAGCTAAACTTTTTCCATTTACTTCTTGCGCTCCGTTTTTTATTCCAGGAGTGAGATATACTTTTGCGATTGCCGTTTTTCGCTTTCCTACTGCGTAAAAATACGCTTTTGCGGCATCCTTTGAGGGAGTCTTTTGCAGAGACATAAAAATTAGGAAATAACAAGAGGTTCTGGTTGTTGAGCTGTATGAGGATGTTCAGATCCTGCATACACTTTTAAACGTTTTAAAATATCTTTTTTCATACGTGTGTGAGGAATCATTCCGGCAATAGCGGTTTCCAAAATAAAAGCAGGATTCTCTGAATGTACCTTTGTGGCGTTTTTTTCTTTTAAATTCCCTATATATCCAGAATATCGATAATACTTTTTTTGGTCCCATTTTTGACCAGTAAATACAATTTTATCAGAATTGATAATAATTACTCCATCTCCTAAATCTAAATGTGGAGTAAAATCAGGTCTATGTTTTCCACGAAGACGCTTTGCTACTTCTGTCGCAATTCGTCCTACTACCTGTTCAGTGGCATCTATAATATACCACTTTCGTTCAACATTGCCTTTCGAGGGAACGTAAGTTTTCATGAGTGTGATTCAGTAAAAATTTCAAGTCGTACTTCTGGTGCTCCATCTCCATCTCGAAATCCAATTTTACGAATACGAGTGAAGCCCGAAGACCGATTTTCAAAACGATTTTTAATATCCTCTATCATTTTTCGTTGCGCATCTTCTCCAAAAATTACTTGTTTTAAATCGCGGATAGCATTCATTTGATCCTTTTTTTTCACAGTAGTGACGAGTCGCTCAAATAAAGGAGCAATTGCTTTCGCTTTTGATTCTGTCGTAACGATTTTTTCGTGAAGAATAAGAGAAGTAATGAGATTTCTTATAAGAGCCTTTCGAGGGGCATCTGTTCGTCCGAGCCGATTTCCGGTAACACGATGTCGCATAATAAAAACGAGAGAAAAAAATATTAAAAAGGACTATGTGCCCATTCGTATCCATGTTTTACAAGGGCTTCTACCAATTCGGTCATTGCCTTTTTTCCAAAACCTCTCATTCCTTCTAATTGGGAAGGAGTACATTTTAATACTTCTTCTACCGATCCAATATTTCCATTAATGAGTGCATTGAGGGTTCGTGGAGAGAGATTTAAAATTTCAATAGGAGTATAGGATTCTTTTTCTTCCATTCCTTCATCTGATAATCCTCCAAATTGAGCAAAATCAGCTAAAAATCCTTCTTCCACAGATTCATTTGGATCAGTTTGGAAGTATGCAAAATAGTTTTCTAAAATCTTTGCAGAAAATTTTAATGCATCAGCAGGAGATAAAGCTCCTGTTGTTTCTATCTCTATTTCGAGTTGATCCAGATTTGTTCTTTCTCCTACACGAGCTGCCATTACATCATATCGAACTTTTCGAATAGGGGAGTATACGGTATCCAGCAAAATCCATCCTGCATCTTCTGAATCTTTTCGTCTTTCCTTTGCAGAAGAATATCCAACACCTTTTTCTAGTCGAATTTCAACAGAAATAGAAGTGTTCTTTTTATCAAGATGTGTAATGACAAAATCAGGATTTAAAACTTCGCTATCACCAGTACATTCAATATCTTTTGCACAAACCTCTCCTTCTCCCTTTTTTTCAAGTCGTACTACTACAGATTCTTTCCCATGTTTTTTAAATGAAACTTTTTTGAGGGCGAGAATAAGGTCTAATACACTGTCTTTTACGCCTGAAAGCGCCGTGTATTCATGCAGTGCTCCTTTTACTTTCACCGCCGCAATACCTGTTCCAGGAACAGAAGAAAGCAACGTCCGACGAAGAGCATTCCCGAGGGTTTGCCCAAAGCCAGATGGAAGAGGGGAAATGGTAAACAAGGATTCCGTGGAAGAAATAACTTTTTCCACAATTTTAGGGATCCCGATTTCTTCTTGAATAATGTGCATTGGAAGAAAAAGAAAAAATTATCGAGAATAAAACTCGATGATAGATTGAACTTGAACTGCAGATTCTGTTTCATCCTCCTCTGGCAATCGTGTTACCACAATAGTACGCCCTTTTAAATTACTATCGAGCCATTTTGGTGGAAATGTTTTTTGTTCCATCATCTCACGAAATACAGCATGATCTGTTGATCTTTCTCGAACAGTAATACTATCTCCTATTTTTAATTGATAAGAAGGAATATCAACTTTTTTTCCATTTACTAAAAAAACTCCATGATTCACCATCTGTCGAGCCTGAGCTCTGGTAATTGCGAATCCTGATCGATATATAACATTATCTAAACGAATTTCTAAAAAAGAAAGAAGCGTAAATCCTGTTGGAACACCTCTTTTTTGAGAAGCTTTTTTATAGTAATTTCGGAAAGCTTTTTCTGTAAGTCCATAAATTCTTTTTGCCTTCTGTTTTTCACGGAGCTGTTGTCCGTATTCTGAAAGTTTTCCTCCTTTTTTAAGAGATCCCGCAAATCCTAACGGACGAGAAGTATCTACTGAAGAACTCTTTAAAAAGAGATCTTGTCCCTCGCGTCGTGCCAATCGATTTCGTGGTCCGGTATACCGCATAACAACTTTTGAAAGAAGAAATAAATTAAATTTTTCGAGGATTTTTTGGACGACATCCTCCGTGTTGTACTGTCGTTTTATCAACAATTGCTAAAATATCCATTCCTGCTAAATGAAGACCTCGAATAGCTTGTTCTCTTCCGGGTCCAACACCATTTATAAAAACAGTTACCTTTTCAATTCCATATATTTTTGCTTTTGAAATAGCATTTTCAGAAGCCATTTGTGCCGCATACGGAGTAGATTTTTTTGATCCCTTAAATCCAGAAGCCCCAGAAGAAGACCATGACAATACCATTCCATCTAAATCAGTAACACTCACAATAGTATTATTAAAACCAGCTTTTACATGAACTCCCGCTACGGGGACATTCCGTTTTACTTTCTTTTTTACCACTGCTTTTTTAGAATCTGCCATACAAAGAGAATTGAAAATAATTATTTTTTCTTATTTGCCACTGTTCGTTTTTTTCCTTTTCGAGTTCTACAATTCGTTTTCGTTTGTTGTCCTCTACAAGGAAGTCCTAATCTGTGACGTCTTCCACGATAGCAGGCAATATCTTGTAATCGTCGGATATCCCCCGCCACTTTCTGTCGAAGATCTCCTTCTACAGGGAAAGCCTCCAATTCTTTTCGTATTTTTTGCAAATCTTCTTCAGAAAGATTATTTGCACGAACATCCTCAGAAATCCCTATTGTTTTTAAAACATCTTGAGATCGAGACGGTCCCACGCCATAGACATACGTCAAGGCGACTACTATTCGTTTATTCGGAAGATTTACACCAGCTATACGTGCCATCTAAAAAAATAAAAATTACCCTTGACGTTGTTTATGGCGCACGTCGGAACACACCACTCGAAGAACTCTTTTTCTTCGAATTACTTTGCATTTCCGGCAGATTGCTTTTACAGACGAACGAACCTTCATAATGAATGAGTAACTGGCTCAGCAGGAGGCTGAGGAGAGAGTTCCTTCTCTCGATATACAATGCGTCCTTTCGTGAGATCGTAGGGTGATATTTCAACCCGAACCCGATCTCCTGGGATAATTCGCACTCGGAACTTTCTAATTTTCCCACTAACGGTCGCATGAATGCGATAGTCTTTCCCAAATATTTCATCATCCAAAAGCACTTTAAAACTGGCATTCGGAAGACATTCTTCAACAACTCCTATGGCTTCTATAACGTCCGATCCACTCATGAGGATACTGGTGAAGAAAAATAAAGCTGGTGCAGAGTATCGAAATCAAAAGTACCATGCAAGACTTTTTTTCAGAAAAATAAAAACAGAGAATTATTTTTGAAATGTTTCCAAGAGTTTTTTCTTATTTTCTGTCCCCATAAGACACAGTGGAGCTCGAAAAACCTCTTCACATTTTCCCATTTTTGCGAGAAGAGTTTTAATAGGAATGGGATTTGTTTCTATAAAACACGCTTTCATACGAGAAAGAAGTGCAAAATGTTGGTCTCGGGCAGCGGTAAAATTTCCTGAAAGAGCACTTTCTACCATTTTTTTTACTTCCAGAGGAAGTGCGTTAGAAAGTACTGAAATAACACCGTGTCCGCCGAGCGCCATAAGAGGAAAAGTGAGTCCATCATCACCCGAAAGAACCACAAAATCTTTTGGAAGTGTTTTTAGTACATCCATCATTTGGTCAATATTTCCGCTTGCTTCTTTTACTCCAATACAATTTTTATGAGATTGTGCAATACGCAACAGTGTAGATGTTTCTACATTTACGCCACATCTACCTTGTATATTGTAGACTATAACGGGAATGGAAACCGATTGACACACAGTGGAGAAATATTCAAAAAGTCCTTGTTGTGTGGGTTTATTATAATAAGGAGAAACCACTAACAGGGCATCTGCACCATTTTTTTCTGCAATACGAGAATGTTCTACTGCTTCGTGAGTAGAATTTGAACCGGTTCCAGCAATAATTTTTATTCGTCCTTTTGATTTTTCTACTGCAAATTTTACAACACTATCATGTTCTTCCCAGGTGAGAGTAGGACTTTCTCCGGTAGTTCCGATCATTACGAGTCCTGTAATACCGGCTGTAATTTGTTCCTCTATAAGTTTTTCAAGTGCTTCAAAATCAATCGACTCATCAGTATGAAAAGGGGTAATGAGTGCCGTAAAAGTGCCGTAAAAATCAGAGGCAATCATGAAAGAAAGAAAAAAGCAGATGAATTTTTACAGAAAAATTTTACAAAAGAAAGAAAAATTGTTTCTTGGCGAGTTTTTTAAAAAAAGAGGAAACGATGAATAAAAGCGATGAAGAAGCTTTTCACTCTCTTTTTACACCAGTTTTCTCAGCACTTTTTATACCTGTAAAAAATATTTGAAAAATTCTTCTGTTTTGTGGGGTATTTTTAAAAAAGGGGTATTATTTTTTTAAAAATTTCTAGGGGAAATCCCATAATATTTTCTAGGCTTCCTGTAATACGTTCTACATATTTTCCTGCTTCGCCTTCAATGGCAACTCCTCCACATTTTTCTTTCCATTCGTTTGTGTGTACTAAACGGATTTGCTCTTCTGGTGAAATATTTTTCCAAAAAATAAGAGAAAACTCTCCAGAAACCTCTACTTTTTGAGCAGAAACAATCGCAATGCCAGAATAGAGAGTTTCAGTATTTCCTGAACGGAGATTCATCATTTGCAATGCTTCTTCTGGTGTTTCCGGTTTTCCCAGTAAAACTCCTCGGGGGTCTTTCATAATGGTATCTACACCCACTACTACTGCATTTTTTTGTTCTTCCTGTGAAAGTTTCTCAAATACCCATTGTGCTTTCCCAAGCGCTAATCGACGGGCATTTTCTTCCAGGGATTCTTCTGTTGAAAAAATTTCTTCATATTGGCTAGGGCGAACCACAAAATGAATATTGTTTTTGGTTAAAATTTGAGCACGAACAGGGCTTTGTGATGCAAGAATAATCATGAGAAAACGGAAAATGAATTCTGCAAATGTGCAAAAAAACTATTTTCACTTTCTCTCAATTTTTTCTAAAATCCAAATTTTCCGTTTTTATTTTTTTGTTTTTCTTTTGGCAAAAGAGTTTCAAGAGTGTCCCAATGTTCTCCAATTTTCCCGTTTTCAATACGAAATAAATCGTAAAAAGAGACGTTTTCTCCTGCAAATTTTCCTTCGCTTACAGCTAATACAAAATTTCCTTCTCCTAAAATAATATGTGTTTTTTCGTATGCCATTGTTATTCCTTGTGTATTCATATCTTCCAGAGCTTTTGTCAGACCAGAAATTCCATCTGAAATATAAGGATTATGTTGAATGTAATGATCTCCCTCAAAATATTCTGATATTTTTTCCATTTTCCCTGCACCTAAAACATCTGTTACAAAGTTTTTTATAAGATTTTTATTTTCCGAGGTTTTTTCTAAATCTGTTATTTCAAATGTCCCATCAATCATGCTTCGTCCGCTATGATTTTTTAGAGCTATTTCCTGTAAATTATCCCAATGTTCTACTATCAAACCATTTTCAAAGCGAAAGATATCAAACCCGACTTTTGGACCAAAAAAGTTATATTCTGTGTGTAAAAACACAAAATCTCCGTCTTCAAAAGCCCGTACTACTTTTGCCCGTAAAGTTCTTTCTGGAACGGTGCTGAGTAATTTCCCAAATCCTGCCAGACCATCTTCCGCCAGAAGATTATGCTGAATATATTTGGTAGGATTTATAAATCCTATTGGCTCCTTGTCCCCAGTTTCTAGGCTCCTTATAAGCCCTACTGCTTTTTCTTTATTGGTCATATAAATTTTTGGTAAAAGAATAATCTTGATTAAAATTTATTCTTTATTGATAATATAGTCAAGTACCTACTTTTTTGTAAGTATAAATTTTATTTTTCTCAGTCTTATGGAATACCGTGATATACAGAATTGTCCTATTCGTAAAGCGTTTCATGTTTTAGGAAGTAAATGGATTTTTCTTATTCTTTTGGATTTGGAAAAGCCAAAACGCTATGGAGAAATTAGAAAATCTATCCCTGACATTTCTGAAAAAATACTCATTGAAAAACTGAAACTTTTAGAAAAACACCAATTTATAATCCGAAAAAATTACAACGAAATTCCTCCTCGGGTAGATTATTCTCTGACAGAAACGGGAAAAGAAGTTTTAAAACTTGTTCCGATACTTGCGAGTATTGGGGAAAATTTATGAGACTTTTCCTCATTTTCTTTTTTTTGGTATAATTCCAAGAAAAACTTATTGAGTATGTCACCAATTTTTTTATGGACTTTGGCATTTGTATGCAGTGCGCTTCCCGCATTGGGATGGATTCTTTTATGGAGGCATAAAGACCAACAAGATCCAGAACCAAAAAAGATGATTCTGATGGCTTTTATTTTCGGAATTTTTTCCGCATTTCCATTTTTTTTAATACGGCATTTTTGGGGAGACGCATTACAAGGAATAGAAATTTGGGGATCAGTTTTTGTTTTTGCGATTGCAGAAGAATTTTCAAAAGCTTTTGCCGTGGTGAGGCTCGGAAAGCACTTAAAAATTCATTTTAATCAGATGGTGGATGGTATTGTGTATGCCACAGCAGTAGGGCTTGGATTTGCTTTTGCTGAAAATATTTTGTATTTTTTTATTTCCATTTCTACTTTTGGAATAGGAGAAACATTTTGGGAAGTGGTTATTTTTAGAAGTATTGGCACCATGCTTGCGCATTCTGTTTTTTCGGGTATATTTGGATTTTTTTGGGGATACGCCTTCGTTTCTCGGCATATTACGCCCCTTCATAATTTTTCTGTTTCTCGATTTTGGAAAGTTTTACAAGAATCTGTGCGATTTCACATTATTTTTTCGCATATACTTCAGGCGCGTCCTTCTACTCGTGGGCATGAAAAATCAGATTTGGTACGAGAGGCATTTTTGTTGGCGTGTATATTTCATGTTTTATTTAATATAGCGCTTCAAATTTCAGTTTTTGGGTATACACTTACTGTTGGCATTGTTCCATTGCTTATGGGAGGATTTTTGTTTCTTTCCCATCGATTTTTACAAAAACAAAATATTGATATTTTTCATCCGGTATAAATTATTTTTGTGCTTTTAAAACGGGGAAATTTCCTAAAAAATTACAAAAGGTTGTTTTGGCAGTAATGTTTTCCATGAGTATTTTTTGAGTGTGTTCGTCTATTTTTCCCTCAAATTGGACGAAAAATAAATAATCTCCAAACGCGGTTCCCAGTGGGCGAGATTCTATTTTTGTAAGATTTAACGACAAGGCAGAGAAATCATGGAGTACATTTTCGAGTGATCCGGGAGCATCTTTTGCGAAGGAAAAAACAATCACTCCTTCGTATTTTTGTCCTTTTATTTTTGCGGTTTGAGATAAAAAAGCGAATCGTGTTGCGTTTTTGCTGGTATTGGCAATATTTTTTGCAATTTCTTGAACATTAAAAATATCCACCATTTGTGGTGCCGAAATGGCTCCGGTATTTGATTCTTGCATCATACGATCCATGGCTTCGGCAGTAGAATTCACCGCCATAATGTGTACATTTGGAAATTCCTTTTCTAAAAATTGTGAACACTGCGCCAGCGGTTGAGAATGAGAAAAAATGGTATGAATATCTTCTTTTTTGGTGTTTTTGTTGGTAAAAAGAGAGGGTGAAATTTTCATTTCAAAGAGTGCAGAAATAGGGGTTTCTCCTGCGGTAATTCCATCAATAGATTCGGGGATGGATCCATGGAGCATGTTTTCGATGGGGACGAGGGCTTCTGGAATTTCCTTTTTTTTGAGTGCTGAAAATAATAATGGCAAACTGGTAAAAAACTGTGGAGTTTTTCCCATTGGGTGTAAAAATTCTTCAAATGCTAAGTGTGAAAAAGTGTTTTCGGGTCCTAAAATTCCTACTGTTTCTAAATTTTGTAAAACCGGAACATGGTTATGGGTTTTAATACTCGGCGTACATTTTTTTTTTCGTGCTAAAAATTCAATAACACTCTCGGACTGCTGTTGAGAAAATTCTGCAAATTTTCCAAAATATTGTGCAGTGCTCGTAAAAAAATTTTCAAAAGCCGGCATATCTTTTTTTTCAACAATGGCTTTTAGCCGGTTTGCAACTTGTAAAAAAGTATCAAGAGTCTTTATATTTTGAGGATTTGAAATTTGAATATTTCCATATAAATGGGCGTTTTGGGTAAGGGTTCGCCCCATAAGTGTGAGTTTTAAAGCGTATGCAGGGGAACTTACTTTAAAAATTTTTTCTAAATTCCCATGTATTTCTAAAAGGGTATTTGCGAAGGTTATATCTAAAAAATGGGAAAGTCCTTGAATAATCGTCATCATTTCGTCATGTTCTGTGGCGTTTAAAAATTCTACACTGGCGCCTTCGGCTTCAAAAATATTTTTAAAAAACTGTTCCCACTCATTCCCTCGTCCAGAACAAAATATTATATTTTGTCCAGAAATACTCCCAGAAACAGTGGGCGCAAACATAGGATGCATTCCAAAAACGCTCGCGGATGAGTATTTCATCATGGCGGTTAATGGTTGTTGTTTTACAGATGTAAAATCGGTGAGACATTGGTGGGGAAGCAGTAAATGTCCAATTTCTTGTATCACCGAAACGGTGGCATCAATAGGAACCGAAATAATAATGGCATCACATTTTTGAGCAATATCGGTATTTTTGAGTGCGGTGTTTTTTCCAGAAACCAAAACGGTGTGTCCGGCACGTTTAAAAATTTTCGCAAAAAATTGCCCCATTTTCCCTGTTCCGCCAATAATACCAATGGTTTTGTGCATTCTGTTTTTTTAAAAAACTGTAGGTGTACCGTATCAAAACAAAAAAATACATTCCACCATATTTTTTTTGACTTCAGTTTTTTGTATGATAAACTGTATTGGTTTTTTTTATTTCTCATATATTTATGGATCAATTTGGCAAATCATATATCGATCACTCAAGAAGACCAGACAAAAAAAAGCCGTATCATCCTAATGATGGTGATTTTGACCCTGATATACATATTGAGATGAGGGATCCAAGAACCCCTGATAGTAGGACTCCACCCAAAGAAGAAAAACGAAGACCAGCGGGCAGCCGGAAAAACCACACTCGTGCCCTTTCTTTAGAAGGTTGGGGCGTCGACAGTGTTGTCGCCGACCAGCAATCTGCAAAACCCTCAATATCAATTTGGGATAGAACAAAAGAAAGCCCATTAGATCAAAGAGAACAGAAAAAATTGGAATTTGCTTTAGGTATTGAAGATCAAGTAGAAACCTTTCGACGTCAAATAGCACAACTCCAGAATGGTGGCAATGTAGGGATGAGAAACTTTAACAGAGATGGAGGTAACACCTTAAATGTCAAACAAAGATTAGGTTTAGTATTAGAGACTATTACACACCTCATTGAGGAAGAGAATGGTGTGGGTATGTATGATACAGAACTTTATTTTCTTACCAATCAAATAACACATTGGGTACATGCAAATATGGAGATGTTACTGAATGACACAGATGAGCAAAGAGCAGAAAAGGTAGGAGCCCTTTTGGACGCGATAAGACCTACAGAGCACTTTCAAAAAATTTCTACAATAACACAAAGTGCTATTGTGAAAATTCTACAAACTGCCTTTGGTGAGGATATTTTAGCCGAAAATAATCTTCGTAATCCAAGTCCGTGGGGTTATAAGAAAAAATAATAAGGAAATCTACAAGTCTTAAAAATTTTTGCCTGGGCCCGCTGAATCCATAGTTTTCGCAAAGCGAAACTGTGGATCCATTATATGTAAAACGGTTCCACACCCCTTTTGGGAGAGTATGGAACCAGCAAAAACCCTCTTTCCCAAATGGCTGGCGTTCCGTCATCACGAGGAGGTACGACGAAGTGATCCAGTTCCATGATGGGGCGGGTGTGGGGCATGGATTGCCGCGTTTCGCTCGAGAGTGACGGAACACCACTTTTTTCATTGTACCTCCAGCACATTAAAACAGGTATTATTACAAAACCTATAAAAAAATATTGAAATGTATTTTAAAGAACGGTAATATACACAGAAATTTTTATTTTTTTGTATGCCGAGCAGGTTTGCAATATTCAAACGAAGAGACAGTGATATGCAACAAAGCCAAACCCCAACCACAACCCCAAACCCAACAGGAGGGGATAAGGAGGGGGGGTTAGAGCTAGATTCTTTGAAAAAAAAATTCTCGAAAAATTGGGGAATGGGAAAATGAAGAGCCGTTTAGAACTGGAAGCAATACGAAACATGACGAACGATGAGCTTTCGACTGCTATTACTAATAGGGATATTTATCACACAACAGGAGATCCAGGATCAATTATGTCAGAAGAAGAAAAACCATCAGAAAGTAGCTCCCCATCAAACATCTATCCACGAGATGAACTTGCTCAAATAACAAGGCTTGCTGTTATACAATTAGGGAAAAATTTAAAGCCTGATGAGCATACAGCCCTCACCGAGGTAGCAACAGTGGTGGCGGGACTTGCACATAGTAAAAGTGGTACTGATTTCACATTACGTTACCGTACGAGAGTGTTCCCACTTTTAAATGAATATCTTCATTTGCAATTGTTTCCAAAGGAAATTTTAACAATTATTAATACAACCATTGTAGAAAATTGTCGGGAAGCATTAAAAGAAATTGAAAGGTTAGAAATAGGGGCGCACCAGGCGAAACAGGAGTAAACAGATATTTCCCCTGTGTTGGGCGTGACTTATAGTCGTGTCCTTTTGTTTGGCATTTTCTAAAAATTCATCACCAAACAAAACAAAACGCCCCAGCGGAGCGTCTTTACTAACACAATTTTTCCTCTTTGTTTTCAAAAATCTTTATAATACAGGGTTCGTATTACAAAGGAGAAGGTATTTTATCGTATCAAACACCAGGTTTAGTCTACAAGATTGGACCAAATTGTTTATTTGGCCTGCTGGATCCATAGTTTTCGCAAAGCGAAACTGTGGAGCCATGATATGCAAAACGGTTCCACACCCCCCTTTGGGAGAGTATGGAACCAGCAAGCAGTAATTCTGAAATTCTGGAAGATAGATAGTTTCGCTTCGCTCGAGAGTGACGGAACACCACTTTTTTCATTTTACCTCCAGCACGTCAAAAAAAGAATTACCCCAAAACCTATAAAAAAATATTGAAATTTATTTTAAAAAACGGTAATATACACAGAAATTTTTATTTTGTATGCTGGGCGGATACAACAAAATGCTACAAATATCAAAGGAGCTGGACAAAAAAGCAACCCCAAACACAACCCCAACAGGAGGTGATAAGGAGGAGGATACTTTGAAAAAAGTAATTATAAAAGGGATAGAGAGTGGTGACATTAAAAACGTTACAGTTGAACAAATACAAAAAATGGAGTATTTGGCGCTTTTGAGGCTCCTTAGAAGTGGTAATATTTTGGGCTCCGAAGTACAAGAAGAACAAAAACCAATTATGCCAGCAGAAAAAAAACTAACAGAAATACAAGAACCCACTGCACGAGATGTAATTGCTGAAGAAATAAAAAGTACAGTTATGGCATTAGCAAGCAATTTAAATCCTCAAAAACATAAAGCCTTATTAGAGCTAGCAACGTTGCTGGCAGGATTTGCACATACTCGTGGTAGTTTCGGGTTCTCCCAACATTACAACAATAATGTGCTCCCATTTTTAGAGGAACAGGCGCAATCTCAATCTTTTGGATTGCTTACCACAAAAATCTTAGAGGCTGCTAAAAAATATTGTACAAAAATTTCGGGAAGCATTATTAACAGGGATGATTAATTTATATTTTTGAACACCTGTAAAACCATTTTCAAAAATCTTTATAATACAGGGTTCGTATTACAAAGGAGAAAATATTTTTATCGTATAAACACCAGGTTTAATCTACAAGATTGAACCAAATTGTTTATTTGTGAGAGCCCTTTCAGAATCTTTATTTTGTTGGATCACCAGAAAAAAGAATGACCAAAAAAATATTTTTCCTCTTGCCTTCCTTTTTTCATTCTGCCATATTTGTGTTGTAATTTTTTACTTCACCATGAAAAACATTCTTCGTTTCCACATTTTGTTGTTTAGTTTTTTTGTTCTTGATGCTTTTTTCCCATTTTCTACATACGCCGAAGGGGGGCTAGATACGGGCGATATTGCGTGGGTTTCTTCGGCTTCGGTATTGGTAATGATTATGACACCCGCATTAGGATTTTTTTATGCAGGACTGGTCCGAAAAAAAAATCTCATTTCTACCCTGGTGCAGTGCATTGCCATTTTTGCACTCGTAAGTATTATTTGGGCGTTATGGGGATACAGCTTGGCATTTGGTCCGAGTATTAAAGGAATAGTGGGAGATCTTTCTCATTTTGGGCTTTCTGGAGTAGGAATAGAGCCAAATATTGCATACGCCAGTACTATTCCCGCACTTTTGTTTTTCTTTTTTCAGCTAAAATTTGCCGCTATTACTCCCGCGTTAATGATTGGAGCTTTTGCCGAACGAGTGCGATTTAAAGCAACATTACTGTTTATTGGGCTTTGGGTTACGCTGGTGTATTCTCCTATTGCCCATTGGGTTTGGAATCCTGAAGGATGGTTACGACAATTAGGGGCTATTGATTTTGCAGGAGGAACGGTGGTGCATATTTCTGCTGGAATTTCGGCTTTGGCGGCCGCAATAGTTATTGGAAAACGAAAAGGACTCACGCCTCAAACAGAATTATTACCCAATAATATTCCTTTTGTTATTTTAGGAGCATCACTTTTATGGTTTGGATGGTTTGGATTTAATGCTGGAAGTACTCTTTCGGCGAGTGGACTCGCAGGAATTGCTCTGGTGGTTACCAATTTGGCGGCCGCATCGGGTGCCATAAGCTGGATGATTTTTGAGTGGATTACTAAAGGAAAACCTTCCGCTGTAGGAATTTCTATTGGAGCCGTATGTGGACTGGTTGCTATTACTCCTGCTTCTGGATATGTAACGCCTTTGGCTTCTATTTGTATTGGGTTTGTGGCAGGTATTGTTTCAAGCCTCGCGATGAATTGGAGAAGTACCAGAAGCAATGTAGATGATTCATTAGATGTGTTTGCATGCCATGGAGTAAGCGGAATATGGGGTGCTTTGGCTACTGGAATTTTTGCAACACTGAGCATAAATTCGGCGGGTGTAAACGGAGCATTGTATGGAAATATTTCACAGGTTTTTATTCAATTATTAGCAGTGGTGGTGGTTTCTATATTTAGCTTTGTGGCTTCGTACGCAATTTTAAAAGGAATGGGACTGTTTATGAACATTCGCGTATCCGACGAAAGTGAACAACGAGGTTTAGATGAAAGCGAACATGGGGAAACCGCTTATTCGTAAAAAATTAAAAATATAC
>CAIRYL010000056.1 GCA_903882825.1 uncultured Candidatus Peregrinibacteria bacterium
CTCACTATTTTATGAAGGACAGCTTCATTATATTTCTTTTGTATTGGTTTTGTCTACATGCTCTTTTCAAAATACTCCTGTAAAAATAAAGAGGCAGCCATATCATCTTTTTTCCCTCTTTGAAATTTTAAAGATTTTCCCATTTGAGAGAGCGAATTTTCTGCTTTTTTACTAGAAAATCGTTCACAATACAGTTCTACCGGAAGCCCTAAAAAATCTTCTAAATCATCCGAAAAAGATTCATATTTTTGGATATGATCTCCTCTTTTTCCGGAAAGGGGTAACGGGTACCCTACAATTATTTTTTGAATTTTTTCTTCTTCACAAATTTTCTGAATATTTTCTAAAAGATTTTCAGTGTTTTTTAAAATTTCTCTTGTAAAAGCAACTCCCAGGTCTGTATCCCCCACTGCCAGTCCTATTCGATTTTCTCCGTAATCAATTCCAAGGATCTTCATAGTTAATAAAAAAAAAGAAGTATGAAGTAAAAAATGATATAAGCATCATTTTTTTGTAATATAATACTCCTCCAACATGGAAATCCAGAAATAGAGATTACTTCACCTCGTTCGCAATGAAATGATGTTCTATTTGCCCGTGAGCGCGCTCTATTGCTGGTGATGATCTAGTAAAACTGAGGATATTGATAAATGATGGAAAATTCTTCATTCTCCCCTACCATCCTCGTTCCTCGTATTTTACCGCAACATCTTTCGAGCAAGTCGAATCCATACAAATTCCTAAATCTTCACTTACTCGAGCAATAACATCTGCATCATTATAGTGTGTAGTGGCTTCTACAATAGCTTTTGCTCGTTTTTCAGGATTTTCGGATTTAAAAATTCCAGAACCAACAAACACTCCTTCTGTTCCTAATTGCATTAACAGTGCCGCATCGGCTGGTGTGGCGATTCCTCCAGCTGCGAAATTTACAACGGGCAGTTTTCCGATATCTCGCACTAATTCTAAAAGTTCCAATGGCGCTCCGATTTCTTTTCCATATCGCACCAGTTCTGCTGTATTTTTCCCTACTAAAGATCGAATTTCTCTATCAATTTTTCTAAAATGAGTAACCGCATTCATCACATCCCCTGTTCCCGCTTCTCCTTTTGTACGTATAAAAGATGCACCTTCTGCAATTCTTCTGAGCGCTTCTCCTAAATTAGTGGCACCACACACAAATGGGACAGAAAATCCCCATTTATCAATATGAAACTCCATATCTGCAGGCGTTAATACTTCACTTTCATCGATATAATCCACTCCTAAACTTTGTAAAACTTGCGCTTCTACAAAATGTCCAATACGTACTTTTGCCATTACCGGAATACTCACGGCACCCATAATTTCTATAATCATTTTTGGATCAGAAGACCGTGCGACACCGCCATCACGTCGAATATCAGAGGGAACACGTTCGAGCGCCATCACCGCCACTGCCCCCGCATCTTCAGCAATGCGCGCTTGTTCGGCATTTACAACATCCATAATCACTCCCCCTTTTAACATTTTTGCGAGTCCAGCCTTTAGTTCATAACGGTGTACATCTTGAGAAGAAATAACAGGAGACATAGAAAGGAATAAGAAAAAAAGAATTTTGAAGAACTTTATGTATACTTTTTAAAAATATAAGAAGCTCAAGCGGTATATTATTGGCATTTATTAATTTTTCAAAAAGTTTTTTAAAATTATAAAATTTAAGAAATACACAGTGTAAAAAAGTTTCTCTTTCTCAGTATTTTTCTTACTGATACATTTATGATTGTTGTGTTGCGTATATGTCTTTTTGGAATTCCCTTCCCCAACCTATTTTTGGCATTTCCCCCATGGACGGCATCACGGATGCATCTTTTCGAAAACTCATTGCCACTATTCATCCTGCAAGTGTTACTTTTACAGAATTTGTAAATGTAGAAGGGCTCGCAAGGGGTGCGGTAAGCATGTTACGAGCTTTCCAGTTTTCTGAAAAAGAGCGTCCTATAGTAGCTCAAATTTATGGAACCGAAGAAGATTCATTTTATAAAAGCGCACTGATGGTATGCGCACTCGGTTTTGATGGAATAGATATTAATATGGGTTGTCCTGCTAAAAAAGTAGAACGTCGGGGTGCTGGTGCAGGACTCATCGAAACACCGGGAAAAGCACAAGCTATTATTCGATCGGTACAAAAAGCAAGAGACGATTGGGCAAATGGCATTACACTTTCTGAGGCTGGAATTCGCCCAAAACTTATAACGGCAATACAAGAAATGGAAAAAGAAAAAAAAGTCTTTCCTAAAAAAAATAGAGATCTTCTTCCTGTTTCAGTGAAAACTCGGATTGGAACTTGTGAAACGTGTATTGAATCTTGGATTCCTACTCTTTTAGAAATGAATATTGATGTTCTTTCGGTACACGGGCGAACATTAAAGCAAATGTATACAGGAAGTGCGAATTGGAAGATTCTCGCTCGTATTGCTGAAATCGTAAAAAACTCTGGAAAAAATACTCTCTTTTTAGGGAACGGAGATATAGAAAATTTGGAAGATGGGGAAAAAAAATGTAGAGAAGCCAAAACGAATGGAGCTCTTATTGGGAGGGCACTATTTGGGAATCCTTGGTTTTTTTCAGGAAAAATACCAAGTCCAATAGAACGCCTTCATATTGCACTTTTACACGCTCAAATATACGAAGAGTGCTTCCCAAGTGCTCCATTTTTCCCAATGCGAAAACATTTAGGATGGTATGCCAAAGGTTTTAATGGAGCCAGAGAAATGAGGAATGAATGTATGCATAGTAATTCTGCAGAAGAGGTTTTTAAAATTATAAATACATACGAGCAACACCAAGAATAACATTGATTTTTTACAAAAAAAGCGCTATAATAGAATGAAATTTCATTTTTTTAAAAGAATATGTATACTTTTTCTTTTTTCCAAAATAGCGCAAAAGTTTTTTTAGGATTTTTAATGGGTGCTGGACTTATTTTAGGAAGTGCTACTTTTGCCTTTAGTCTTACGAGTAAACCACAAAGTGTCACCACTGATACCCCTATTCTTACACTTGCAAACTGGAATAGTCTTTCGAGTGCATTTACACAAATAGAGACCTATTTAAATACTTTAGAAAGTGGAATTGTTGTAACTGATACGGGAGTGACGATTAAGAAAAATACAACAGTCAATGGGAATACTCATATTATTGGAGATCTTCAGGTAGATGGAACCACTAATTTAAAAAATACAATAGTTAATGGAAATCTTACTATTGTAAACGGTGGTCTTATTATTCCTATTGGAAATCCAACAAGTCCGGTAAATGGACAAGTCTGGATCGATCCAACAGTAAACATGCAATAAAAATATTTTTGCTTACAAAAAAAGAAATGAAATTTTATAAAAATATTATATTGGCAACGGTTCTCTTTATTTCCATTTTTGCATTCTTTTTTGTGTATTTTGAAAATTTTACGAATGCAGCAGGCGAATCCCCTTCTGCCTTTAAGATAAAAGCAAACAACTATATTGTAAATATTACCCTCAGCAAAGATCTTCGAGTATCTCCTGTCCATATATTTTATAATGGAATCACCTATTCGGCGCTTATTGGCGAAGTAACCAATCCCAATGCCACACCTATACATATTCAAATTAATAATCATACCTATGCGTTTTTGTCGGGTACACCGTATTGTAGATATTGGAGCGTTCTTGCGACTGCCACCAATGCTCATAAATTTAGAAGATGTAAAATTGGAAAATCAGGAATTATTTCTCCTACACCTACTCCTTCTGTAACCACTTGCCAATATTGGGAAAATGAAGCGACTGCCACTGTAAGAAATAAAATAGATTTTTGTAATATCGCTCAATAATGTAAAAACAAGAATTTGCGCCACTTCACAAAATTCTTCATAATGTTTTTTGTGATTTCTTGGAAAAATTTTGATTTTTGGCTTTTTGGCGGACTGTGCATTCTTCTTCTTTTTGGAATATGGATGATGAGTTCGGTGAGTGTTTACAATTCGTATACAAAGGAAATTATACGTATTTCAAAAGATTTTTGTGAAAAAAGCCAAACCAATACTCCCGATTGCCAAGGAAAAGAAGGGAAAGAGTACGCTGAATTTTGGTGTGAAGAAAATAATTGTAATGCTCGATATTTAAATAGCCATATTCGAAATGTACTCATAGGATTAGGAGCATTATTTCTGGCGCTTCTTATTCCCCTTCTTTGGTGGAGATTTTTTTCAGTTTTTTTGTATGCAATAGCGATGCTTCTGCTGATTGTGGTACTTATAAAGCCACTGCAAGGAGAAGGATTTAGTGCAAATAATTGGATTTCCATTCCCCTTTTCGGATCATTTCAACCTGTGGAATTTATGAAATTTGCTCTTATTTTTTATTTTTCCTTATGGATGGAAAAAAAGGAACAAGAAGTACAAACCCTTGAGAGTGGATTTTTACCATTTACTATTTTAGTAGGTATTACCACAATACCCGTTATGGTACAGCCAGATTTTGGAGGAAGTATTATTCTTATTTTTATTGCCGTTGCCATATTTTTTGTCGCAGGAGGCAGAATCCTTCATTTGGCATACGCCGGCATATTGGGAATGAGCCTTATTGCACTTGCCTCCACTTTTATTGGATATGTTCGTGAGCGACTTGCTACTTTTTTTGATCCGAGCAAAGCGAGTGAAGCAGCCAGACATCAAATTGAACAATCATTTTTATCTATTGGAAATGGCGACCTTTTTGGTGCCGGAAACTCGACACAAAGTTTTGGATTTTTGCCAGAAATTCAGGGTGATATGATTTTCTCTGCGGTAGCAGAACAAGTAGGATTTATAGGAATGATTTTTGTAGTAGGGCTTTATTTTTTTATAGCATATAGAGGGATTGTGATTGCCGAAAAAGCACCAGACCGATTTTCAACTTTAGTGGCAACGGGTATTACGGCATGGTTTTTTTCACAAAGTATTGTAAATATGTTGGTAGTAACGGGACTTTTCCCAGTTACAGGCATTACACTTCCTTTCCTTTCTTACGGAGGATCTTCCATGTTAATGAGCCTTTTTTCTATGGGAGTTCTTCTTCATATTTCATTCCTTTCTCATGAAAGTTCTATTCGTAGCGGGGGGAACTGGTGGACACCTTTTTCCGGCCATCGCCGTCGCTCGTAAATTGCAAGAAATAGCACCGGATACAGAAATTCATTTCGCTATTGCTGATAATGGGCAAGATAGTGACATAATTTCTCATACACCATTTTTATATACCGTTTTTCCTGTAGCGAAATTGAGAAGATATTTTTCACTCGAAAATGTGCGAGATTTTTTTAGATTCTTTTCTAATATTATAAAAGCATTTTTTTTTCTGAAAAAAAATCGTCCTCATGTAGTTTTTTCAAAAGGAGGATTTGTTTCTTTGCCCATTGGCATTTGCGCTAAAATACTGAAAATTCCTCTTTTACTTCATGAAAGTGATAGCACTATGGGGCTTTCTAACAGTATTCTTTCACATCTTGCCACTCTGGTATTTTGTGGATTTCCTGGAACTCCATTTCAATATGTTGGAAATCCTGTTCGTGAAGAATTTTTTTGTACGAATACAGAAAAACAAAAAAATGAAAGACCCTTTTTGTTAATACTGGGAGGAAGCCAAGGTGCGCAATTTTTAAATGAGTGGATCATAAAAAATGCACCAAAAATAAACACTGTGGCAGATATTTTACTAGTTTCTGGAAAAAATTTTTCTCCTCCCAAAGGAGTACAAAACCAAAATTTTACGATTGTTCCGTTTTTGTACGAAAATTTTTCAGAAATTCTTCAAAAATCAGATGTAGTTATTTCTCGTGCAGGAGCAGGAAGTATTTCCGAAATTTCCGCATCACGCAAATGTGCTATTTTAGTTCCGCTCCCCTCTTCGGCAAATGATCACCAACGAAAAAACGCAAAATTATTTGCATCTCAACAGGCATGCCAAATCTGGGAACAAGAAGAAATGGAAAAATATTCCGAAACACATCTAAAAAATCTTTTTATTCTCCTTCAAAATTCTGAAAAACGGAAAGAATATGAAGAAAAAATTGCGTTATTTTCTACCCCACATACAGCAGAAATACTCGCAAAAGAGATTTTAAAAAAACACGACGGGAAGATGACATAAGCCTATAAATATTCGTCTTCCTATTTTTTTAGTTTTTCCAGTATTATATTTTTATATTCTCATATAACAGATATGCTCGATAAACTTCACAACATTATTCGTGATTATGACGCTATTCAGGATCAATTTCTGGATCCGAAAGTTTCAAGTGATATGGAGCAATTGAAAGAGCTTGGGAAAAAGAAAACGAAAATAGAAGAAACGGCGCTTTTGGCAAAAGAATATATAAGTCTTTTAAATCGGCAAAAAGAAGCACGGGAAATGTTAGAAGATTCAGAAATGCGAGATCTCGCAAAAGAGGAATTATCTGAAATAGAGCCACAGTTAGAAAAATTGGAACACATACTTACAAGAGAACTCACCCCAAAAGATCCTAATGATCCCAAAAATATTTTATTAGAAGTAAGAGCAGGAGCAGGTGGAGAAGAAGCCTCTCTTTTCGCGGCGGATCTTGTACGTATGTATTTTCGATATGCTGAAAATATGGGTTTTATCGTTGAAATTCTCTCTGCTCATGAATCAGAAAATGGCGGATATAAAGAATTAGTTGCTGAAATTTCCGGGAAAAATGTATACAAACATTTTAAATTTGAAAGTGGAGTACATCGGGTACAACGTATTCCAAAAACAGAGTCTCAAGGACGTATTCATACTTCTACGGCAAGCATTGCTGTTATTCCAGAAGTAGAAGATATGGGAGAAATAGAAATTAAAAAAGAAGATGTCCGTATTGATACTTATCGCGCGAGTGGAGCGGGAGGACAACATATTAACAAAACAGATTCGGCTATTCGACTCACTCATATCCCCAGTGGAATAGTAGTGGCATGCCAAGACGACCGTTCTCAGCACAAAAATAAAGAAAAGGCATTTCGTGCGCTTGCCTCTCGTTTAGCAGAAGCGGAACACGAAAAACGCATTGCAGAGGGATCAGAAAAAAGACTTTCTCAAATTGGAACGGGTGATCGATCAGAAAAAATTAGAACTTATAATTTCCCACAAGATCGAGTAACTGATCATCGCATTAAAATGAATTTTTCAAACATTCCTGCGCTCCTCAATGGAGAAATTCAGGATATGTTGAGTGGGTGTTCTATTGCTTCAGAAAAACAGGAGAAATAAGTAAAAACCTATTTCTCCTGTTTTTTTCTTTTATTTTAGAAAACTTTTTAAAATTTCTTTTCGACGTATAGCAATGGCTATTCCTGTAAATGCAATAAATAATCCGCTTAAAGGAAGAGAAAGTCCTCCTGTTTGAATATTTTTTGGAACATCCGGAATAGGAGGAGGTGGAACATTGTCAACCACTACTATAACGGTGGCATCGTCTTTGTCTTTCACGTCTATTTCTTTTACTTTTGCCGTCAGTACATTAATCATTTTTGTATCCTTTGCAACGCCTGGTTTCACTTTCATAATTGCTTTTACCGTAAAAGTATTTCCAGCTGGTAAAAATTTTCTTTTAAATTCTATTACTCTGTTATTTACTAAACTTCCTCCTGGAATTTTTACCACTTCTAAATATTCAGATGGAAATGTATCCGTAAGCACTAAATCATGCATATCTACGGTCCCAGTGTTTCTAAAAGACATAGTATATTCTATTTCTTCTCCCGATTTTGCGTATTGTCTGTTGGCATTTTTCCAAAGCCGATATAAAGGATTGGTAGGCGTCCCAGCGGTTACAAACACAATATCTGATCGTCCTTTCCCTTCCGAAGACGTAAGATTAAAACAAAAGGCGTTTACACTTCTGGCTTCTGGAAAGGTGAAATCTTCAATACTCACGGTATTGGTGGCATTTCCACCGGAAGAAAGCACATCAGCGGTAAAGGTTACCGTTCGACTTCCTTTAGAATACACGCTTGGAATATCAAAAATGGTAAAAGTGCTTCCATCATACGTAGCTCCTTGTACATTCCGAATATTTGAGAATGAATACCCTTTTCCCACAAATGTATCTTTTACTTTTACATTGGTTGCCTGAAAAGTTCCGGTATTGGAAACTACAAATTTAAAATTTATAGGAGTAATTTTGTTTTTTGGAAATACTACCGCGGTAGATTCAGACGATGCAGGAACATATACATTCTTATCTTGAATAAATTTTTCAATAAAGAGGTTAATATTCCCGCTTGTGGGTGTACAACCTCCTCCTCCACCTCCTTTATTATGAGCCAGAACTCCATCGGCATAGTAGTTGGGAGCAGGATTGAGTCCTACTAAATTATACGTTTGTACAGTTCCTTCTACTATTTTTGTAGTTTTTACTATTTCCCATTCACCTGTTTCTTTCTGTACAAAATCCCCTACTTCTAGCTTTTCAATACGTAAATTTAAAAATTGTAAACGATGATCTTTTTCTGAAGAAGTAGGATCTATAGCTCCCCATCCTTCATAACCATTTTGTTTTTTAATATATAACGGATGCTCATTTGTAACTTTTAAATATCCATTTACCAAAACATAATGATCTCGAATGGGAGATTCTATTTCTGAAACTTTAGAGGAAATTTTTGTACCAGTTTTAAAATCATAAGAAGAAACGAATTCTCCAGGTATCACGTCCTCAATGTTTTTTTGAGTCCCATCCGCAAGGGTGATTTTTGTTCCTTTTACGAAACAACTACTACTGGTACTATTTTTAGAAATATTTACA
>CAIRYL010000057.1 GCA_903882825.1 uncultured Candidatus Peregrinibacteria bacterium
TCCATTTTCTCAATTTTTCAGTTTTTTGGGATACAAGGAATTTTTTCTGCCCTGGCAACGGAAGATACGGCAGGAAGAAGTTTTGCGACACTCGGTCAGCCTAATTTTTTGGCTCAATTTCTCATATTCCCAATTTTTATAACTTTGTATTTCTTCTTTTTTCCACCTTCTTTTCTTCCAGAAAGAAAAAAAACAAAAAATATTATAAAAATTCTTTTTGGATTTCTCTTTTTCCTTTTTCTTTTTGCGCTTTTTACAACTGCTTCTCGTGCAGGAATGGTTGGAGTTTTAGCAGGATTTTCAATTCTTCTTTCTTTTTGGGGATCTTCTCGTGGTTGGTACCGTTTAAAAAGTCTTTTTTATTTTTGGACTTTTGTTTTTTTACTGATTGTATTCATACTTTTTCTGGTTACAAAATTAGACTTTCAGTTTTTAGAATTTTTTGGAGATCGAGCGAGAAGTGTTGCAGTCCGAATGAAAACTTGGGAGGATTCTGTTCCTCTTATTTCTTTTTTTGGGATAGGATTTGAACATTTTCGTGATGCATTTTTACCAATTGTATCTCCAGAAGTCCTTCGGCTAGAAGGTTTTTCCTTTGTGCCTGATAGAGCGCATAATATTGTTTTAGATTTTCTGATAAGTATTGGCATTCTGGGGACAGCAGGATTCTTTTTATTTCTTGGGTCTTTTGCGTTTCACATATTTTCTTCTGGGAAGTCATATTTTTTAAAAACTGCTCATATCCAAAGAGTACAGCCATTTTTATTCTCTGCTATTTTTGGGGTTATCATGAGTTGGCTTTTTGGATTTCCCGTTACAACCGATGCATTTTTATTTTTTGTACTCCTCGGAGTTCTTCTTTCTGCTGATTTTTTTTCGAAGAATCAAAAAAAAATTAAAATTTCGTTTTCTATTTTTATTATTCCTTTGGTGTTTCTTTTTTCTTGGGGAATTTTATCTATTTTTACGGGATATCGTGTTTGGTATGCCGATAGAGCATTTTTCGATTTACAAGATCCTCAAATATATCAGGATGATGAATTATTTCAAGAAAATTTTCACAGAGTCCTATCTGCCCCAGAATTAGAAGAAAACCTTATACATATTTCAGAAATTTTTATGAAGAGAAAAAAATGGGAAGAAGCCACAAAAATTTTAAATATGTTACAAAAAATGGGAACCGATTCTCCCGAATTTTGGATTGCTCGTTCTCAACATGCTATACATAACCGACAAATAAGCATGGCGAAAGAATTTTTACAGAATGCAGAAGTAAAAAGTGGGAAATGTTTTGTGCTTCTACAAAAAATAGGAAATATGTGGTTTGAAAGTTTCCATGATTTTAAAAAATCCCATCAAAATTTTGAAGAAATAATGGCGATCATTCCTTCTTTTTTTCTCAATTCCGAACAAGGGAGTCCTTTCCAATATGAAGAAAAACGAAAATTTTGGAAACATCATCCCGAAACGCTTCTGATGATTGAAAGAATGGCATTTTTAGAAAATCAACAGGGGAATACAAAAACTGCAAAAGAATGGTGTCGTCTATTTTTTATCATACAGGAATGGAGAAGCCCAATATTCGGAATATATATATCCCCCAATATGAAAAATTTTTGTTCAAAAAATATGGACGAAAATGGTAAAAATCAGGAATAGTATATTTGCTCTTTTTTTCTTCTTTTTTTTATTATGTCTTCGCTTCCTCTTCCTGTTGTTCCTCCTCGTCGGAATCCGCTTATTTCATATATCAAAGGGATTGCGATTTTGATGGTAATCCTTATTCATCTTTTAGACTGGTCAACTTTAAAAATTGGGGTAGATTTTCCTATTTGGCTTCGAGAATTTTTATACACGGGCGTGTTTTTCTTTCTCTTTTTAGCAGGATCTGTGGTGTATATTGCGTATAATAGTCGACCTCTGCTCATCACTACCGGACGACTTTTCAGAAGAGGTTTTGAGATTTTTCTCATTTATTATGTGTATAGTATCGTAAAATTTTGGCTTTTTTCTTCCGGAAAATATTCTTTAGATATAGAGCCTCTTTATTATCAATTTCAATCAGCCGGAACATGGAATTGGGAAAGTATTTTAACGCTTCATTCCTATTCTGTTCCCATTGGTATTCTGCTCACCATTGCGATGTGTCTTTTTATCGCGCCTCTTTTTTTATGGATTACTCAAAAGGTTCGATTCCCAAAACTTATTCTTTCTGTCGTGCTTTTTGTTCTCATGTGGATAGGTTTTTATACCGTTCCGGAAGATTCATTTCTCACAAATTTTTTATGGGCTCGTGGTTTTATATTTTTCCCACCCATTTTGTGGCTTATTCCCTTTTTACTCGGTTATCTTCTGGCATTTTTTGGGCTTGAAGAAAAAAAAGAATGGTTACTCTTTTTTTCGAGTATTGGGACAGTCGCACTGATGTATTCTTTCTTTTTAGATGGGAAAGCCCTTCATCCCACTTGGTATATGTTTCCTCTCCAATTGTATTATGTAGTCGTTAGTATTTTTGTATTATCTGTTCTGCTTTTTATTTTTGATTTTCTTTCAAAAATTTCATTTTTTGGGAAATCATATATTTTAGGACTTTTACGGTTTTGGGGAGATCATACCCTTTCATTATATATTGTTCATTGGATTGTTATTGATACGACTCTTTATTTTGTGGCACCCAATTACAGTGAATATACGATGATTTGGAAGACGGTTGCCCTTATGTTTGTAGTGTTTACGCTTGTTCGATGGAAAACCGTAAAAAAGGCAATAGAAGCCGAAACGACGACTCTTCAATAATATTTTTCCTTTGTGACACTTTTTTCTTCTGTATCTTCGGCACCATTAGCAGAACGCTTACGCCCACAGAAAATACAAGAAGTAATGGGTCAAGAACATCTCACAGAACCGCTTCAAAAACTCTGCACCAGCGAAGGGATGATTTCGTTTATTGTGTGGGGTCCACCAGGAAGTGGAAAAACAACCATTGCTCGTATTTTTTCTCATGAAAAAAATATGAGATTTGAACCTTTCTCTGCGGTATCAGAAGGAGTAAAGCGTATTCGAGAATTGGCAAAAATCGCAAAAGATGCCCTTTGTTTTCACCAACAGAAAACTATTTTGTTTATTGATGAAATTCATGCCCTTTCGAAGAGTCAACAAGATGTATTATTGCCATATATTGAAGAAGGAATATTTTTTCTTATTGGTGCCACAACAGAAAATCCAAGTTTTTCTTTAAACTCTGCGCTTCTTTCTCGTGTTCGCATTTTTTTATTAAGAATGCTTTCAGATATTGCTTTGGAAAATATTCTGAAAAATGCAGAACTTAAAATTCTGCATCCTCTTGATATTTCTGCGAGAAAATTTCTTATTTCTTTCTCAAATGGAGATGCAAGAATTCTGTTAAATCTTTTAGAATTTGCAGATTTAGAAGCTGAAAAGACTATTTCATTAGATATTTGTGAAAAAATTGCTCAACAAAAATCTTTACGATATGACCAATCGTCAGACGAACATTATCATTGTATTTCCGCTTTTATTAAGTCTTTGCGCGCGAGTGATGTGGATGCGGGGCTCTATTATTTGGCGCGTATGCTAGAAGGAGGAGAAGATCCTCGTTTTATTGCTCGGAGAATGGTTATATTTGCGAGTGAAGATATTGGGATTGCTGATGCTCACGCATTATTACTTTCGTGTTCGGCTCTTCAATCCGCTGAAAAAATAGGAATGCCAGAAGTTCGAATTCCTCTCGCTCACGTAACGGTATATTTAGCGAACGCGCCCAAAAATAATAGTGCCTATTTAGGAATTGAAAATGCTTTAAAAGTGGTTCGTGAAACAGGAAATTTACCTATTCCACTGCACCTTCGAAATGCGCCTACTGCATTCCTTAAAAAAATAGGATACGGAAAAGGTTATAAATATCCTCATGATGGAGAAAAAAACAGAAAGAATCTTCCTCATGTGTTGGAAAATAGAAAATTTTTCCAAGAGGGCGGAGAAGAATATCGTTTTTAAACTTCTCCTTTACAGGGAGTCTTCTTCTGGAATAAGAATTTTTTCTTCTACGGCTCTCGATTCTTGAAGATTATTTTCATATTGCCTGAGCGTTGAGAGGGGAAGATATTCTAAAGGATTTTGATATTCATCTTTTTTAAGAACTTCAAAGTGAAGATGTGCACCCGTAGTCATGGTTCCAGCACCTTTTGTTCCTGGTATCCCACCACTTTTTCCAATTACTTGCCCTTCTCGTACAATATCTCCTTCTGAAACAAGAATTTCTGAAATATGTCCATATACTGTTCGTAAGTTATTACGATGCAAAAGAATTATGTAGGAATATCCATATCCATTATCGGTTACTTGATACACATATCCTGCGGATGGCGCATGGATTTCTGTTCCCTGAAGAACAGGAATATCAATCGCATTATGAGATTGTCCAAAAATTTTTTTATAATTTTCATCCTGAAAATAAGCAGAAATACCAAGAGTCGGTTCGACTGGCCATGAAAAAAGTTCTTGAGAGTCTTCTACTGCAAATCTTCTTCCGAGTTCTTCTATACTTAAAGATCCTTCTTCTTTCATGATTTCTTGTATTCGGTCTTTTGAAACAAGATTCCGATCTAGTTTTCGTTTTGATTCTAATTCTTGAAGTTTTTCTTGAATTTTAAGAGATTCATCTTTGAGTTCTTTTACTGCCAAAGCAGATTCTTGCATTTGATCACTCGAAACTTTCCAGAGCCTTTGGTATTCCATTTCAGAATTTTTTGTCTCACTCAGGAGTGTTTCTTTTGCATTTTTTTGTGTTTCTAACTGTAGTTTTTCATTTTGTAGTTTTGTTTTTAACTCTTCAAGACTTGTATTTTCTTTTTGCAGAGTGAAATTTGCATCGTTGAGTTTGGTAGTAGCACTATCGAGTTCGTAAAAAATTTCTCTGCTTTTTTTTGCAATCATTAAGAGAGCTCTTCTATCTCGAATATTTTCTGAAACACTGGCATCCGTAAAAATAAAAGTAAGTGCTGATTCTAGCTCTTTTGGAGCATTAAATTCTTGATCACTTACTTGGAGAGTTTCTAAAAGATTAAAAACAATTTTTTTTTGGGCTTCCAGATCGCTCTCTAAATCAAGACTATTTTTAGAAATTTCTGTAATGCGTTGCTCTTTTTGCCAAATTTGAGTTTCTAACGCAGTTATTTTTTGTTCTATTCGATTAATTTCTTCATTAAACAGTGTCACACTCTCTTCAAGAGTGGTCGCAATTTTTGCTTTTTCTATAATGGCAAGTTTATTATTTTCTTCTTGTTCTTGAGAGTTCCCAAACTGTATGAGAGAATGTTCTATTTGTCCATAAATACCTTTTAATCGAGATGCTTCCTTATCTATTGCAGTCTGATACTGGTGGTCAATACTTTTGATGTATTCTTCATATTGCGTTTCTACTTGTTGCATATCTACTTTTTTTTCTGGTTCTAGAGATTCTTCATTTGCAAAAGAAAAAAGAGAAATGCTCCCCACGAACACTATACTTGCAAAAATTGCTGTTATCTGAAAAATCATTTTTTTGTTGGGCATGAGAAATATGATAATGTGTTTTTGTTCTGTTTTATTTTCGCCTTATTCTACTGTATTTTCCGCATGTTGTCAAGGTTTCTCTCTTTTAGTTTGGCTCTTTTTTTCTTACTTATTCCTTTCCATGCTTTTTTGGTTACCGGAATAAATGCTCTTTTTTTTGATCCTCATACAGCTCCTCCTTTTTTTATAAATGCTTGGAAAGAAGTATTTCTTTTTTCCCTTTTATGTATTGTTTTCGTCTCGCTCATTCCTCATTGGAGAAAGGTCATTCAAAACATTGATATCCTTGATATTCTTATTATTCTTTTTTCTTTTTGGGCAATTGTTATTGGATATTTAGAAACTGATCATGGATGGTCACAAATTCTTTTGGGAGCAAAATATGATCTTTTTCCCTTTTGGTTTTTTCTAGGATTTCGTAAATGTACACAAATAATCCCTTTTAATCTTACTCCAATTTTTAAAATATTTTTTTGGACGGGGTGTGTGGTTATTGTGTTTGGGATTTTACAATTTTTTCTTCCTTCAGATTTTTTAGTACATTTTGGTTATTCTTCAGATCCAAATCATTTTACACCTGATAAACCGCTCGCATATTGTCAACAAATTTCATATTCTGGTTATTGTCGATTACAGAGTTTTGCATCTGGACCGAATCAACTGGCTTCATTTTTACTATTTTTCCTTCCTTTTTTGGGAATGTTTATTTGGAAAGGGGAGTTTCTTTTTTTAAAAAAAGATCAAATACAGAATACTCTTCAAAATACTTCTTGTATCTTACAAAAAAATATTTGGTGGATTATTGTGTTTATAATGGGAATTTTTGTCTTATTGGGGACATTTTCTCGATCTGCTCTTTTGGGCGCATTTTTTGCAAGTATTATAGGTATATATTTCCTTTTTCAAGAAACACATATTCCTTTAAAAATTATTTTAGGAGCTCTTTTTTCCCCTTTTATTGTTGTAGGAATCATTTCTATTTTTTATCCACCTTTTTTTAACCAATTTTTAGTACGAATTTCTTCTACACAAGGGCATTATGAAAGGTCTCTTGATGGTATTCGGTTTATTTTAGAGAATCCATGGGGACTTGGGCTCGGTGATGCAGGACCTGCGTCTAGCCGTTTTGCAGAGCAATTTTCAGGATTTTTACCGGAGAGTTGGTATCTACAAATTGCTTTGGAGACAGGAATTCTTGGAATTTTCCTCTTTCTTGGGATTATTTTTTTTGCGGGGCAAGCATTTTTGAAAAGTGATTTCTTTTTAGGAAAAGCTTTTTTTATAGGTTTAGTGGGAATTTCGGTAATGGGAATATTTTTGCATTCATGGGAGAGTTCAACACTTGCTTATAGTTTTTGGGGACTTGGAGGATTAGTGATTGGCAATAGATATAAAACTGTACAGTAATATTTTTTCACTTTTCCTTATTTAAATTTAAAACATCTCTATAAAATTTCTTTCAAATAACACTTCTCACAGAGTATCTTTTCTGGTCTTTCTGGAGAATAAGTGGTGTGAATGGGAGTTCCACATTGAGCACA
>CAIRYL010000058.1 GCA_903882825.1 uncultured Candidatus Peregrinibacteria bacterium
TCAAAAAGGGTTAATAAGTAAATTTACTGATGTAAAAAGTGGAGATTGGTATTACGACGTAGTAACCACAGGATTTGATAAAAATATTGTAAAAGGATATGCAGATGGGACGTTTCGTCCAAATAACAATGTTACCAGAAACGAATTTGCAATAATGGTTTGTACCGTATTTGGAGCATAATAGCTTTTGTACCTCTTCTATAAAAAATACCTCTTCCAAAAGAAGAGGTATTTTTATATTTGAAAAAAGTTACTGATATATCTACAATCCTATTTGTTCTTTCGGGGTGTAGTTCAGTTGGTTAGAATACACGGCTGGGGGCCGTGTGGTCGTGGGTTCGAGTCCCGCCACCCCGACCAGTATATATAATGAAAAAGAAGTATGACTAATGAAGAACTTATGGCAGGTATGAGATTTTAAGTTGCTAACCTTTAACCCCCGAGTTAACTCGGGGGTTAAAAATTCCCCAAAACCACCTTCCTTTCCTCTTCCGTCAACTCATACAAATCAAAAACCAGTGCATTAATTTGTGGTTCCAAATGTTCCGTAGAGACGCATTGCAATGCGTCTCTACACGTGACAATCGCATTTTTCTCCGCCAAAATCTCCTCCAGCAAATTTTGAAACGCAAATTTTCATTTTGTAAAATACTTTCGTTTTGAAAAAGCTCTTGAAGAACTGCAGAAAATTGGTCCGCCAATACGCTGAGCTGCCAAGGGTTTCGGATCCGTATGGAGGGGTCAGCGTCCTCTCAAGGGCTTTTTCATTCTTTTTGTTTCAGTTTTTTCCCATTTCTTGCAAAAGAGATGGATGTTTTTAAAGTTTCTCTGCTTCAATTAGAATATCCCTTAATGTTTGTGTATTTCTCCTCGAAATAGAAATGAATTCTTCATGATCTGGATTCTGAGGGTCGAGAAATACATCAAAACTATCTACAAAAGCAACCTTTCCACCTTCTAAAAGAACAAGATTTTCTTCTCCGTAAAGATCAATCACCTTTCCTCCCCCTTCCCATACTTCACTTACTTCTAAAAATCTTTCCGCTTGTTCTTTTGCTTTTTCATTTGTTTTAAAAATTGATATTACTTCATCTCTCCTGCTTTCTGAAAAAATATCCATTTTTATATCAATTGGGTCAGCAATAACAAGCACCCCTTCTTCATTTTCTCCTTCATTATTCACCATTGTTTGAACAAAAACTGCGGAAGGAACCATATCTCCTAATTTTTCTCTAATTTCTCTATGTTCCATATTAAGTCTTTCAATATCCTCAAAGCTACAAGGGAAAACACCTTTTTTTAAACAGCAATGCCGTAACCGTCCTTCAGGATTATGATAAAATCCATGAAAATTTTCACAATGCCATCCTTCTCGATAATTTGTGGTATATTTAGCATTTGGATCAAGACAAGGAACATCTTCATAAAGAGGAACTTCTTCCCATGTACTAGTTTCTTTAAAAACACTTGTCATTTTTTAGGATAAAAAACTTCAAAAAATCATACCACACTTTTCCATTTTCCACTACACACTCCTACTTTTACTCACCCTGTTCCACACCAGCTGGCATACCGCCCGATAAATTTCCGTGCGTTCGTCGGTAGAAAGTTCCAAAGCGTCAAAAATAATGTCGTCGAGCTGTGCGCGGTCGGGCAAAGGTTTTGGAATTTGTGCGGAAATGGGAACAGCAGAATGCGGATCTATGCCGCATTCTTCAAAAATGGATTTTAAAATTTGGCATAAAATTACTCAAAAGGTTTTTATTGAAAAGTGTACCAAAAAATAAAAAAAATACCTCTTCATTTGGAAGAGGTATTTTTTATATATAGAAGAGATACGAAAGCTATTATGCTCCAAATACTGTACAAACCATTATTGCAAATTCATTTCTGGTAACATTGTTATTTGGACGAAACGTCCCATCTGCATATCCTTTTACAATATTTTTATCAAATCCTGTGGTTACTACGTCGTAATACCAATCTCCACTTTTTACATCAGTAAATTTACTTATTAACCCTTTTTGA
>CAIRYL010000059.1 GCA_903882825.1 uncultured Candidatus Peregrinibacteria bacterium
GCGGAGAGGAAGGGATTCGAACCCTTGGAGGTTTTACCCTCGCCTCGTTAGCAGTGAGGTACTTTAAACCACTCAGCCACCTCTCCAAAACCAGTGTTTAGCATAATAATTTTCTCAAAAAATCTCAACACTTTTTCTTGGTAAAAAAATAATTTTCAACATCTCAATATTTATAAAAAAGTAATTTTACAATAGAGATACGAAAAAATAAGATTATAAGCCATTTTTAGAAATTTATTATTGAAAATTTTTGAGTTTTATATACTGGTCTGGAGAGGAAAAAACAATTATCAGACTTCTTTCTTTTATACTTTTGGTGTTTCGGTTAACTTTTTTTGTTTTTCTATTTCAAACATATATGTACGTGTTTGATCAACAAAATCTAAGAACGGTATTTCTTGTTGGCTCGCAACGGTATTTATTTTTTCCGAAATCGTGGTAAATACTTCTTTTTCGGCGTTGTATACCCCAGAAAAGAAAAGAGTTTTATTAAAAGCAATGTTTGAAAATTTAAGACTGGTGGCATTGAGTACTTCAAAATCTGTTATTTGAGCAGAAAATCCAGCAGAAGCAAATTTTGATTGTGTTGCATTTAATAATTCCTCCGTTGCACGATTTTCTTTTGAGAGCGTGTCTAAACGAACTACCAAATCTTTCAACGAAATTTTTTCTTGAAGAGAAATCGCAGACTTTAAAATATGGGCTTCCGTCACCATGTGATCTTTAAGACTATACGTGAAGGAAAATGTAAAATCTTCATGCAACGGTTTTTCGCCGAATTTTACCACTTCTTGATCGTAAAAAATAACTTTTGCAGATTTTACTACGACAAACTCACTCGATTGCACCTCTATATCAATCGCTTTCACAGATATAATATCCTGAAAATCTTTTTGAGCGATTGCAATTGCCAACTCTATAACATCTGGAGAAAGCGTGTAGGTATTTTCTTCTGGAGATACGGATGCATTCGGATCTCCCGTTTCACCAGATGAGTGAAGAGAAGACGAAAAAATAAGGACATCTTCATTCGTTAATTTTGAAATTTCTTCAGGTTTGTATGCATTATATGCCACCACCGACTGATCTTTTAAAAGAAATATTACCCCCGTAAAAGTATTTGAATCTGCATTATACAAAGCAGAAAATGGTATATTTTGTTCATTTACCGCCATTGAGATAGAAAAGAGATGAGGCGCATCTGGCTCTTGTTCAATCGTTTCAATGTGGATATGAGCATCATTAAAACGCTGTTCGGCATAAGATTTAAATTTTTCTCGAAGTGCCAATTCTTCTGCTCCAAAAGAAATAGAAGGATCTTCTGGGATGAGCCCCTTTGAAAAAGCCTGAAATTCTTCTTCGGTACCACCTCCCACCACTTGATAAAAAAGAATTCGATGCTCTACTTCTGTTTTTTGTTCTAATAATTTTTGATAAACAGAAGCAAGTTCTGGTGTTTCATCAGGATTAATCCGATCCATAGAAGATTCGATCAATAATTTCGCGAGTGGATAAGACTTATTTTTCAAAAGATCGCTTACTAAATTAAAAGTTTCATTCGTAAGTTCTATTTTTTGTGTTGTTTTAAAATATGGATCTGTTTCTTTCGCAATAAGAGAATCTCCAATTCCTTGCAATAAAGAAACCGTTTCATTCGTCATTTTTTGAGGGTAGTTTTTTAATAAAGAAGAAACTAACAAATAGTATTTGTCTAAATCTTGAGGATGAGTGGTGAGGTACAATAATATTTTATCAGAAATGAGTGCAAAAGTTTTTGGAAAGTTTTTCGTATCCAATTCTCCAGGAGTGGACATGAGGTGTTCCAAAAGCAAAAAATCAAAAAATGCAGAAGGAATATTCCTTTCGGTTGATTTTTTCTTGAGAACAGTAAAGATTGCCTGTTGTTCAGAAACAGAAGAATTTTCCGCAAAAAGGCTGAGGGCATTCCAGTATTGAGATTCTTGAGCAGAAGAGATGGAAACATTTTGTATTTTTGATGTCAAAATCGAAGATTTTCCTTTTTGAACAATATCCCAAATTTCTTTTTTCTGAAGCATTTTCCTATAACGCATATTTTCTTCTTGTTTTTTCTGAAAAAAAGCAATTTTTTCGGATAGAGTATTTTCTTGTTCTAATAGATCTTTTTCGGCTGAAGAGAAGGTAAAAGTAATAATTTTACGCTTCATAGACTGAAAAAACACTTCATCCTTTTTCTTTTCAGAAAGAATCATTTCACTATCGGCAAAAAGAGAAAGATGAAATTCTTTTTTGAGTTTTGAAAATCGAAGTTTTTCCTGATCAGTGCTTGATAAAAGAGCGTTTGGCACTAATACCACTTGGTGATGGTCAGGGAGCAAAAAAGAAGAATCTTTTTGATCACTTTCAATAAAACGAATAACTAATGCTTTTTGTATAGCTTTCATAGTTGCCTTTCCATTTTGATACGAAATATTTGCTGTCCCAGCACTCACAAAAACCTCCATATTTGGGAGCCTTATAATGGCATTTGATTTAGTAGAAAGCCAAATTTCTCCTTCTTGAAGATCTACAATAGGAATCTCTCCTTCTTTTATGGTGGCTTTTGTAGATTCCCGAAGTCGTGCCACCGTAAAACCACCAAAATCAAGCGTAACAGAAGATTCTTTTTCGACTGTAAACGACTGCTCACGAGAAAAAAGCATTCCTTGAAATACCGAAAGTGCTGAAAAATCTCCCGATGCCCATACTTTTCCAACCACTTCCAAAACCTGTTCTGGATTTTTTAAATCAATATTCTCCATTCGACTTTCAAAGTTTCCCGCACCAAATACCACACCTCCCAGTGAAAGAATCACAAAAAGAAAATGTATAAAGTATCGACCGAAAGAAGAAACTTGGAAAAATGCCACAAAACAATAATAATTCAAACAATTTTAGCATGAATTAAAAATATGTCAATAAAAAAAGCGTGATATTTTATTTTTTCCCAAAGCTAAAAAATGATTTTACTTTATCTACGACTATCATTACGAGTCGTGCAGGTTGCCAAAGATAATTTTGAAAAAGCTCTACTGTTTCTCGAACATCTTGGAGTGTTTCTTCCAAAACACCTAAAACCCTAAAAAGTCTCACCAAAACAAGACATAAAAGAAAAGTTACCGCCGTAACACCAACCGTGATCACAAGATTGAGAATGTCCTGACTCGTCGCAAGAGAAATATCAAGCATAAAAAAGAGAAGAAAGACTCTTCTACCATACGCCATATTTTATAAAATCGTCAATATTTCGTAATATCCCAAGGTCTTTTCGCAATATTTACAAAATCTTTTCCAGTTTCAAATTCTTTTCCTTCAAAAATATATTGTTTAAAAAAGTTATATTTTTGACGTAAAATAACATTTTCTTCTGCCAGAAGCCGAAATGCATTCCCGTGACGAATATAATATAAAAATGACTCTGCAAAATCTTCAAAAGGATCA
>CAIRYL010000060.1 GCA_903882825.1 uncultured Candidatus Peregrinibacteria bacterium
CCATTAAATTTTCTGTAGTAATTTCACCGTATGATGAACACTGTTCCAGAAGCGAAATGGCATCCCGAAGACCTCCATCTGATCTGTCTGCCAAAAGCTCTAGTCCTGATTTTTCATACTGAAATTCTTCTAAACGCGCAATATTTTCTAATTGTTCCACAATATCTCCTTTTGTAATTTTTTTAAAAAAGAAAGTCTGACACCGAGAACGAATTGTTTCTGGAACTTTATGAAATTCGGTGGTGGCTAAAATAAAATAAGCATGAGATGGAGGTTCCTCTAATGTTTTTAAAAGCGCATTAAATGCTTCTTTGGTGAGCATATGAACCTCGTCGATGATATAAATTTTGGCACGTCCAAAATTTGGAGAAAATGAAATTTTATCACGTAAATCTCTCATTTCATCAATTCCTCTGTTAGAAGCAGCATCAATTTCTATCAAGTCGGTCATCCGTCCTTCATCTGCAGATTTACAAAAATCGCACTGTTCACACGGATTTCCATTTTCTTGGAGGTTTGTACAATTTATTGCTTTTGCCAAAATTCGTGCAGAGGAAGTTTTTCCAGTTCCTCGAGATCCACAAAAAAGATATGCGTGACTTATTAAATTTGCCAGAATAGCATTTCGAAGCGTAGTTTTTATTGCAGAATGCCCGACAACGTCGTCAAAATTTTTTGGTCGATATTTTCCGTACAGTGCCACAAAAAAAGAAAAAAGAACAATCTCTATTGTTTCAGAAAAGTGTGTAATTGAGAAGAAAGAATTTGTGTCTTATTCCTTCCTATTTCAAAAAAAGAATTCATGAGCATTCAAGAATTCTTTTTTTGAAATAGGTTTTTTGTTTTATTTTCTATTAAATAGGGCTCTAATTTTCTCACCAGTAATTTCAATAGGATGAGTTTTTCCTTCTGTTCGAAGTTTTTCAAGATTTTTAAATCCATTCGCAAAATCTGCAAGATATTCTTTGGCGAATTCTCCACTTTCTACTCTGTGTAATGCTTGCTTCATGGCTTCTTTACTGGCAGAAGTAATAATTTTAGGTCCTACGGTTCGTCCTCCGTATTCCGCTGTATTAGATACAACGTGGTACATGTGCTCAATTCCTCCGTCGTACACGAGATCAATAATGAGTTTCATTTCGTGTAAACATTCAAAATATGCCATTTCTGGTGGATATCCTGCTTCAATAAGTACTTCAAACCCTTGTTTCATGAGTTCTACTACTCCTCCACACAAAACGGTTTGTTCCCCAAAAAGATCTTCATAGGTTTCTTGTCCGAAAGTGCATTCTAGTACTCCTGCTTTTGTAAAATTCATAGCATGTGCCATTGCGAGAGCTATTTCTTTTGCTTTTCCAGTATGATTTTTTTCTACTGCAATAAGTGCAGGAACCCCAAATCCTTGTAAGTAGACTTTCCTTTCTTCGGTTCCTGGTGCTTTTGGTGCTACCATAATAATGTCTACACCTTCTGGTGGAACTATTTTTTTAAAAATAATATTAAATCCATGAGAAAATGAAAGTGTTTTTCCTGATGTTACGTGTTTTGCAATTTCTGATTCATATATTTGTGCCTGTACTTCATCTGGGATGAGAATATGAATAATATCGGATTGCGCAGAAGCATCATGAATGGTTGCTACTTTTAGACCATCTGCCTGAACCGCTTTCCACGAAGCGCCTCCTTCTCGAACCCCCACTATAACGTCCAGTCCCGAATCATGCATCATAAGTGCTTGTGCTCGACCTTGTGCCCCATATCCAATAACCGCAATTTTTTTTCCATTCAAAATTGAAGGAGTTGCATCCGTTTCGTATAATAATTTCATAAAAAAATAAAAAATTCTTGAGGAGTGTACTGAAAAAAAAAGCAGTATTCAAGAAAAAGAATTTTTTGATGCTCGACTTTTTATCTCTCGTACGATACTCTGTGATATGTTTTTTAAAAAAATGGAACAAAAATCTGTTATTACTCGGCACCATATGATTGGGGAAGTGTTGCGAGAATATCCTGACGCTATAGAAATTTTTATGGATTATGGTATTCATTGTGTGGGATGTCATATTAGTGAATATGAAACCCTTGAACAGGGAATTTTAGGTCATGGATTTTTGGAAGAAGAACTAGAGGATATTTTAAAAGAATTAAATGATTTGCAAAAAGACTCGGAAACCCTATAAAGAGCATCCTTTCGCTTTTTCTGATTTGTATTTATACTAACGGTTCCACAAATTCCGGTTCTGAAAAATTAGAATTTGATTTATTCTCCACTACTTTTTCTGTTGAAGGTTCAGATACTCCTTCTTCCCATGCCGAAATTGTCTTTTTTACATCTGCTAATGGTTGGCAGTAGGTTTTTCGAGAAAATTCAATACACTCTTTTTCAGAATTATTAGGATTTCCTTCAATAGCGAGTGTACGTCCCGAAAAAGCCTGAGTAATTTCTCCTTTAATCGACATTTTGCAATAAAATTCTCGTACTCCTAAATTGATAATATCTCGTTCCGTAAAAATAGGATCGTATTCTTTTCGTAAAATTTCTGCATCTTCTGATCCGGACCGAAAACTTACGAGAGATCCCACATTCCCAAAAATTGTTTTTTGCATTCTGGGAGATAATTGTCCGATAAATTGATGTGCGAGTGTAAGATTTAAACGATATTTTCTCGCTTCGGACAAAATTTCATCAAACGTGTCAGTAGCAAAGTTATGAAATTCATCTACATACAAATAAAAATCTTTTCGTTGTTCTTCTAATATATCTGCTCTACTCATGGCGGCTTGGTATATTTTAGTAACTGCAAATGCACCCATCAGTCCCGCATTTTCTTCCCCTAACATTCCTTTTGAAACTTTCATGAGCAATATTTTCCCCGTATCCATAATTTCTCGAAATTTTACTTTATTTTCTGGTTGTCCCACGATGTTTCGAATCATGTTGGTGGCAACAAATTGCCCAACTTTATTGAGCAGTGGGGTAATAGCTTCTGCGTCAAATTTCTCACTCCATCCTGCAAATTCATTCACCCAGAAGTTTTTCACCACATCATCTTCAATATTACGCACAATATATTGACGGTAATTTTTATCCGAAAGCATTTTTAAAATAGAAAGCACCGTGGTATTTGGTGAATCTAAAAGTGCTAAAACTGTATATCTCAGAACATGTTCTAGTCGGTCGGTCCAGTTACTTCCAAAGAGTTTTTTAAAAATTTCCAAAAAACCAATAGTAACACGCATTTTTAATGCACTGGGTACTTTTTCGAGAGGATTAAAAGCAATAGGGAAATTTTCATCGGCAGGATTAAAAAGAACGACATCTTTTATGCGTTCTGGTGGAACCATGCGTAAAACAGCATCTACTAAATCTCCGTGTGGATCCAGAACGCCTACCCCTTTCCCCGCTAAAATATCACTTTGAATAAGAAGCTCTAAAAATTTTGATTTTCCAGATCCTGATTTTCCAACGGTATATAAATGTCGACGTCTGTCTGTTCTATAAATACCAAATGGAATGTTCGTGGCATGGAAATTTGTAGATCCAAAAAATGAAATTTCGGGATCTTTGGTATTTACTGGCAATGTGGATGGTGGATCAGATTTGGCAGAAAGAACATATAAAATATTGGGGATTTCTCGTGGGTTTGGGAAATGAAAAAGTGTCGCAATTTCAGAAAGAGAAAGAAGAAACGATTTTCCAAATTTACGACTCGTAAGAAGTTTTGAAGTTTTTCCAGCACCCATTTCAGATGTTTCAAATCCATTAAAATCAATAGTATTAAAGATAGAAAATGCATGGGAAAGCGAAACAAAGGCGCTTTTAAGAGAAGTACTCGTAGGGGAAAAAATCCCAAATCGAATAGAAACAGTAAAAAGCCGTTCTGTTTCCTTTTTTTTAAATGCATCTGCGAACATTTTTTGAAAATCTCCTTTTTTAAACCAATATTTCATGCGGAAAATCATACGAATTCCTTCCCATTTTCGTTGAAGAGATCTCCAAAAATGAAGAAAACCAGAATCTTTTTTTGGTTCTATAACAATTTGCAACAGTGCCCGTACTGAAGATGGGAGTTTTTGTAAGATGGATAAAAATCCAGAAAGGGAATCCCCTTCAAATTCCTGAAATGTTTTAATGGGAAAAAGGTCTGATCGAAGAAGAGAAATTTCCCCGCCCATAATATTTCCGTTGATATTGGCGATATCTTCTGCGTTTTCTATTTCACATTTTGGAAAAGCAGAATAAATTTGTCCAGAAACAAGCCCTTTTAAATCATCTTCACAGGAAAAACGTAAAGAAATATGAGGAGGGATAGAAGCAATTTCAAAAGAGACTTGTCCTCCTTCTAAATTTTCGTGAAAACTTTCTAAAAGTTGCAAAAACCCTTCGGCATGCTTTGTGTTTTCTGCTGGAATACGAATTAAAAAGTGCTTCATGCAAATGGAAAAGGGAAGGGAGCTTTTTCAGTTTTTAAATATATCATTTTTCTCAGTTTATATCTACAAGGTAATAGGAACATTACTCTTACTTCCTACTATTTGTACAGATTTTTTTAGAATATGGTCACTGTAAGCCATTTCCTCCCAAATCCTTTCGGATTTCATTGTATGCCTTTCTTTTTGGATATTTCCAGACTTTAAGGCACTACTTCTCCATAACATTTCTCACACAGCACCTTTTCGGGACGATCGAATGAGTAAGTAGTTTCTATATGTGTGCCACAATTGGTACA
>CAIRYL010000061.1 GCA_903882825.1 uncultured Candidatus Peregrinibacteria bacterium
ATCACGCGAGCCTTTTGAGAACGGCTATTATATGATTCTGCAAGCCGAGTATCAAAAAGAAGATTCATATTTTTATACTAAAAAAAGAGGAAATTTTTTAAAGAACCATTTCTGGTGACATATTTTCCCCTATAAAATACGCATTGGATTTTTGCATATTTTTAAAAAGAAAAGAAACCGAAAGTTTTGGTGTCCATTTTTGTCCCCTCTCTTTTGCTCTTATTTTTTCAGAAGCCAATCGAGAAGATATTTATGAGGCACATCTGAAATAAGACCTCCTTCAAATCGACTCATGGAGAGGAGCAGGCGAGGGATAGGAGAAGAAAGAGTGAGAAGTGAAGAAATCTCCCTTTCTTTTGTGGCAGGATTCGTAATGTCGTACGCCACTTGGATCAGGATTTTTTCTCCGTTTTTTTCTGCTAAAAAATCAATTTCTTTTTCTCTTATTTTCCCCACATATACGTCATAACCCCTTATTTTTAGCTCTGCGTAAACGATATTTTCTATTACTCTTCCTGTATCCCGTTCCTGAAAACCCAGAAAAAAACTCCGCATTCCGATGTCATTCACATAGTATTTCTCGTGGACTTCCAGCAGTTTTTTGCCCTTCAGGTCAAATCTTTTTACTTTTTGAAGGAGAAATGCGTTTTGAAAAAATCCCAAATATTCTCGTATGGTAAAAAGGGAAAGAGGAATGTGTTCGTGGAGAAGAAAATCATGTATTTTTTGCGTAGAAACAATATTTCCAATATTTTCGGCAAGATAATAAAAGAGAGATTGAAGGAACGACGCATTCCGAATCTCAAAGCGTTGCACAATGTCTTTTAAAAGAATGGAAGAAAACACTCCCGAGAGGTAATTGCGAATATTCTCATCGGTTAAGGGAAGGGTATGAATACCAGGAAGACTGCCATACCGAAGAAAGAGCAGAAAATCATCTTCAGGTGTTTTGGAGTTTTTGAGAAATGTTCGGAACTCTTGAAAAGAAAGAGGATGCACCACTATTTCTAAAAATCGTCCCGTGAGGAGCGTTGCCAGTTCCCCGGAGAGAAGAGATGCATTAGACCCAGTGATAAATATTTCGTACTCTTCGTCTTGTGCCCCGTAGCTTCGGATTACTTTTTCCCAGCCCTGTATTTCCTGTACTTCATCAATAAAAATATATTTTTTGCCTGCTACTCCTACAAAAGTATTGGTAATAAGGGTTTGCAACTCTTCGGCAGTACGAAGGGTATGGAATGCAAAATCTTCTTTATTGATGTATATCATATTTTTTGGAGCAACCATACGCTCCGTCCGTAAAATTTCTTCTGTTCGGCGCATGAGGTATGTTTTTCCAGAACGGCGCATACCGGTAAATACCTTTATAAGAGGTGTCCCGAGAAGATTTTTTATTTTTTCCTCATAACGAGGTCTCAGTATGGTCATAAAAAATAGTAAATATATTTACAGTATATTCATTATTTTAAAAAAATACAAATATATTTACTAAAAAATTACTATTCGTTAGGCATGTCTTCTGTTTTAGCAAAAACATCATGACTCTTTTGTTCCCATTTTCTTTTTCTGCTACAGTACCAGTACTTTTGCATTTCCCTATGCTTTCGCGTCTCCACTCAATGACGATGCTCGGAATGGAATCTTTACCCGTAGAAGTGGAGGTAGATATTAGAAACGGAATGGTGGCATTTACCATTGTAGGACTGGCAGATATGGCGGTGCAGGAAGCAAAAGAACGGGTAAAAAGTGCTATAAAAAATTCAGGATTTCGGTTTCCCGGACCACGTATTACCATTAATTTGGCTCCGGCGGATGTACGAAAAGTAGGACCACTGTTTGATTTACCGCTTGCCATTGGAATTTTGTTGGCTTCGGATCAAATTCCTTTTTCTGATATTTTTGAAAATTCAATTTTTTTAGGAGAATTAGCGTTAGATGGACGGTTACGTCCGGTTTCGGGCGTATTACCAGTAGCCATGTCGGCAAAAGAAAAAGGCGTACAATACCTATTTGTTCCCGCAGAAAATGCCAATGAAGCAGGACTCGTAGAAGGAATTACCGTGTATGGAGTAGAAAAATTATCGGATCTTATTGCCCATTTTTTAGGAGAAAAATTAATTTCTCCAACAGCACTGCAAAATATTGAAGGATATGAAAAACATACCGTTTTAAAAAATGAAGATTTTTCTGCCATAAAAGGACAAGAACAAGCAAAACGCGCACTCGAAATTGCGGCGGCTGGGGCACATAATGTACTCATGTGCGGATCTCCTGGGAGTGGAAAAACACTTATGGCACGGGCATTTAGAGGAATTCTTCCCCACATGACGCGTGAAGAATCATTTGAAGTTTCTAAAATTTATTCTTTAGCCGGACTATTACCAGCGCGTACACCGCTTATTACCAAGCGTCCGTTTCGCACTATTCATCATACCGCGTCGAGTATTTCTATTGTAGGAGGTGGAAAAAGCCCAAAACCAGGAGAAATTTCTCTGGCACACCGAGGCGTTTTATTTCTCGATGAAATTGCAGAATTTCCGTCTTCGGTTTTAGAAGTATTACGTCAACCACTCGAAGACCGAAAAATTACTGTTTCGCGCGTATCGGGAAGTAGTGAATTCCCTGCACATTTTTCGCTTATTGGAGCGATGAATCCGTGTCCTTGTGGGTACTACAATGTTCCAAATTCTGATAAAACCTGTACCTGTGCCCTTTCACAAATTAGTAAATACCAAAAACGATTATCCGGACCACTTCTCGATCGCATTGATTTATATATTGAAATTTCTCCGGTAAAATTTGAAAAACTCTCGAGCAAAGAAGACGCCGAGCCCAGCGAACGCATTGCCGAACGAGTACAAAAAGCACGAAATATTCAAAAAGAACGATTTACAGCCGGAAATGTTCCTTTGCATTCTAACGCCGAAATGAAAGTAGATGACGTAAAACGATTTTGCCCTATAGAAAAAGATGCAGAAGATATTTTAAAAAATGCCATGCGACAATTTTCTCTTTCTGCCAGGGCATATCATCGAATTTTAAAAATTTCTCGCACCATAGCCGACCTTGCCGGCACACAAAATATTACTATTGCTCACGTTGCCGAAGCATTGCAGTATCGTCCAAAAATTGCAGAAGAATAAATTATGCCATTGCAGGTTCTGGATTTTGTAAAAATCCAGGACTCAGTGTTCTCATTAATTTATCGGCTTCCTCTCTTGTAGAGGTTATAATACCCTTAATTGTAGGAATTTTTCTATATATATCTGCGGCACCTTCCCGAACTCTTTTCGACATGTTTGATCCTCCTAAAGATGCCCAAGCCTCTATCGTAGATTCTATGGAAGTTGCTGCCCCTTCTTTAAATGCGACTCCCCAATTCCCTACTACCGAAGCGGTATTTTCAAATCCTTGTAATCCTTTTGCCCAGAGTGCATCTCCTGCTTTATCGGCTGCATCCCATCCAAATAAACCGCCTATTTTTGCGGCCGTTCCACCCATTATTCGGGCAATATTTAACGGTGCATGCAATACTTCTCCAGGAATATTTTTCCCGTATGCCAATGTTCCTAAAATACCCTTACGGGCAGTATTAAAAATGGGAGCTACGATATTGCCCAGACCTGCTCCTTTGTATAAAAAATTTGCTCCACGCTTTACTCCCTCCCCTGCAAATCCTACCACTCCACCAATGGCATTTCCTATTGCTCCACGAGTTTCATAAATGGTACCAAGAATACTTTTGAGTCCCTTAAAGGCGTTAAGGGTAAGTTTCCCCCCCGCATACAGGGCATCCGCCATGAGCATAATTTTCCAGGTGGGTGTTCCTAAAATAATAGCAGTCACAATAAGTTCTGATACCCATGACATCCCTCCTACGAGTTCTAGTACTTTACTCAAAACAGGAGCATAACTTCCCGTTGCATCAACCGCCGCCTTTACATTTTTTGGATCTGGTTTTTCTTTCATAGCACCTCCAATACTTTTTGTAATGCCCCCAAGCGTTTCTGCTACTCCAAAAACCTTTTGATGAGCAGAAGAAAGTGGAAACGGAATTTGGTGAGAAAGAGGAAACATGATGGAAAAGAAAATATATTTTATAAATAAGGTGGAAACACTGGGTGTAAAAAAATGTTACAAGCCTGCAGGAGTTTTTTTGAGTTTTGCAGATGTGGGAGCATTATTACCATTATTCGCTAGGTTTTTTGCTGTTATTACCGCTGCTTCTGCCTGCGTTTCACTTATATTTAATTCACGTTCCCGGAAATTGTTTTGTATTTGTTGTTGTTCTCCTTGTTTAGTTTCTGCGTTTGTTTCTTTTGCTCTCTCTTTTGCTTCTCTTGCTGCTGCTTTTTTTTCGTTACGAAGATCAAAGAATGTAGAAACAGCCTCCACTCCCGCCGCAAAAACAGCGGTTTCAGGAATAGAGTCAACTTCGCACAAAGCAGCTCCTAATGTCCACAAAATTGCTCTTGCAAAATGCTCTTTAGCGGACGTTACTTCCTTTTTATCTTTATCTCCTTTGTCGAGGTGTGCTGCCAAGAAACTTCTTCCCATCATATATCCAGCAGGAAGTACAGGACCCCAATTCCCTAAAAGTGGAATTTGCGAAAAAGCAAACGCACCTGCTGCACCAGCAGCCATTTGTATCCATTTTTTTTCCCAAACAGTCTTAATGCAATCGCTTGTTGTTTTTTGAATGCTTGGAATTGTTTGCCCCCTTCGCCTTTCTGGATTATTACCTTCTTCTCTATGATTTATATTATCTGTTTTATTATCCACTGTCTTAAACCATTTTTGATATACCAAATAACTCGCCACCAGTGCAACTGCCAAAGCACCACCACCAACAAATTCTGTTGCATGATCTGATATATACTGCCCAACATTGTCCAAAGTTCCTGGAGTTTGCACACCTGTTGATATTTGACCACCTCTGTCCATACCAATGGTTGTTTCCGTTGTAGAGTGGTGTGATACTATATTTTTGGCCATAATTTTTTAAAAAAGGTTCTTTACTGTATAAATGTGTATGGGGATTGTCAAAAAATTTATAATTTATTGTGGTGTAAACATAAATGCATTATGTGGCATTATAATAAGTTTGTTTATTTCCAATCTTTGTGAGTATCCAAAAGTGAGAAAACTTCAGCTCCAACAACTAAAGCCAATTGTGCTATTTTTGCATTATCCCAAACAGGATCAAGAGCCCCAATAACCAATGATGACAAAAAAATAGAACCAACACCAAAGTCTCCTCCTGCATTTTCTTTATTTAACAATCTTTGTATTGCCACGCGTATTGCTGTATATATGGCAAGTGCTAGTGGGTTCGTGAAGTCGATTGAG
>CAIRYL010000062.1 GCA_903882825.1 uncultured Candidatus Peregrinibacteria bacterium
TACATTAAATAATTCTGGTTTTTCAGAAACTCAATACAAAGAACATGAAGAGTAGTTAAATAAATTGCCAAAATTATTAAATACAAATAAGGATTGGGCTTTTTATTACGGCGTATAACAGCCCATATCTGGCTACAGGAAATTGACATTTATAAAATCCTTAAGGAGTGTCAATTTCCCTCCGCCCAAATTTTCATCCCTTAGTTTGATGAAGGTTTAGGCGGAGATAATTAAACAAAGCATTGTCTGAATTACAAAGTTTATCCTGCAAAGTCGGGATGAAAACTTCAGATGATGCGTAAACGTTATGTGAAATAGCCAGAAATTTCTTTTTTAGATTTTTTTGGCAATTTATTCAAAACTGTGATAAAATACTAAGAAATTAATTATTCTTTAATCTAAAAAATATGGACAAAATGAGAAAATTCGAAAAACCAAAAGAAGAAATGGTTACTAATTCTATTACGGTACCAGCAATAAATAGAGTTTATAACTCAAGATTAAATGGAATCATATCTGATGCTGATGTGCGAACTGTAGAAGGTTGGATTGCTCAAGGTATCTCTAATCAAACTCTTTGTGAGCAATTTGACTCATATATGGATAAGCCTGGTGTTTATAGTACTCCAGATAAAGCAAGAGCTCTTAAAAGGGCAATTGATGACTTTGGTAGGTTACTTGTATCTATGGCAGAAGATGCAAAGGAACGAAGAGATGAAAAGGATTTTCAAAAATAACAAAAAATAGGAATGGAAATTTCTGGCTACTCAAGGGGACGTTGAACTTTCGCTACACTCCGCTATCGCTCCGTTTTGCTCACCCTCAATCTGGCTCGCTCGTGCCCTCATTCGACCCATATTTTCCAAAAAATAATTGATTTTTAAAGGAATTTTGGCAAACATCAGATATACTGAAACGTTATATGAAATTCAAAAATAATTTCATTTTTTAAAACATTCTTTTTGCAGTAAAAAATACGGTTTTTTTTCTCTGTTTTTTTCCAGTTTTAGGGTTTTAAATACTTGTAATATCATTTTTTCTGCTTCTTTTACCTGATGATTAGCACACAATATTTCTACCTCTAAAAAACGTCCAAGAGTATCAATATGCACTATTTCTATTAAGAGTTTTACGGGATGATGATCTGTAAACTGCAAATGAAATACATAGGGAAGAACTCTTTTTTCTTTCCGAGTACATTCCAAATATTCTAAATTTTTCAAAAAAGAGGTAAATGTTTCTGCATTTTCTATCGGAAATTCTAATTCATCATTCATTTCTACGTCATGAGCAGAATATGTACGAATTTTTTGTGTAACGTATATTTTTTCAGCCTCTTTTCGGATACGAAACGCTATTTCATCACTTCCCTTTTTACAAAAATAAATATCGCTTTTGTGTTTTTCACCTAAAAATTCTCCATTTTGTACACAATAATTCAGAACCCTTTCATATTCTTCCTGTGTATTAAGCCATGCTTTTGCCTCTACTTCTTGCAATCGCATAAAAAATTAAGAAGTAGGCGCAGGGGTAGGAATAATAGTGGGAACAGGCGTAGGAACTGGTGTTGGAATAGGTGTAGCAGAAGGGCTCGCAGATGCGCTGGGGGTTGGGGAAACAACAGGAGAAGAACCGCCTTCTAATGTAACAGTTATTTTATCACTGGTTAAAAATCGACCAGTTTTATCCAGTGCCCGAACGGTATATATCATTTTTTTATCAGTTCCAGTAGCAATGTACTTCCAGGTTTTATCTCCCTGTTTAAATTTCTGTAAACGATAGCCATTCACTTCAATATATCCTGCATCAGAAGGAGCGGTTCCCGTAATATCAAACGGTACCGCAGAAACAGAAGTATCATTTCCGTTATTGGGAGCCGTAATTCGTAATACCTCGGTCGGCGCACTGTTTTCATTTGGAATATAATTTACAGTAAGCGTAGCACTTTGTGACTTTTTTCCTTCTGCATCTATTGCTACCACTTCATACGTATTCATACCGGCTTTTAAGTTTCCATATAATTCATGCGCAATATATTTCCAAGTGGTATCTCCTGGCTTAAATTGAGATAAATCATGTGCATCTTGAGATTCTGTATGCGTCACCATCACTTTTTGTGTTCCAACCGGAACTGTTCCAGAAATTTCCTGACGAGCACTCTTTACCACTACTGTTTCGCCATTTTTTCCAGGACTGGTAATAGTCGGAATGGCAAGAGAAGAAGCTGGATCAGCACTTGGAGATGGAGATGGAGATTCTCCAATTCCAGGAGAAGGAAGAGGAGATACTCCTGCTTTCATTCGGGATTGATAGAGTGAAGTTTGGTAAAATTCTGGAGAAATAGGAACTACCGTAAAAGAAGAGGTTTGTTCGGCTACCACTAAATTTTGAGGACTGAGAAGAACCTCTTGTCCTACCGAAAGATGTTTTGAAAATAAAACTTTTCCATCAGGACTGGTATACAAAAGATTTGCTCCAGATCCGGCATCACTTAATACACGCACTCCTTCCGCCGAAAGCATAAAAACTCCACCGTTTGCTTCAAATCGAACTCTATCGGTAAGAATAAAAGTAAAAGTACTCAGGTTTCCCACTTCTGCCCAGATACCTCCTTTTGTTACCAGAATTTCGGCAGATACTCCATTTTTTTCATTTTTTCGAGAAGAATTGAGCGTAAGCTCTGAACCTTGATCAAGATACACATGAGAATTTTCTACAAAAGCAAGATATACTCCAGAACCTAATAACGAACGAACTGAATCCATTTCCCAAACATCTACTGGTTTATCCCTATAAATCCAGCCGGTTCCTTCTCTTGGTAAAATTTCTCCGCGTGAAAGTGGTTCAGTATGCAATTTTGGTAAAGATGCTTCTGTAGAATTTTGAAAGAAAAAATATTGAAGTCCAAAAAAAATACCAATACCTCCCAATATAATTACTATCCCCCAAAAAAAAGGTTTCCAATTGGAAGTGCCTGACTCTGGTTTGTACCTTTTTCGATAAGGAGAA
>CAIRYL010000063.1 GCA_903882825.1 uncultured Candidatus Peregrinibacteria bacterium
AAACACTCACCATCATGCCCAAAAATTCATCGAGTACAATCCATTGTTGATCATACTGGCTTGGGATACGTGCATGACGCATACAAAACATTCCCAGCCACAAAATCACCACAAAAATAATCCAAAAAACAAGTACTCTCCACGGCAAAAAAACTGGTAATACATACAGCATTCCCCATAAAAATGGAACCGAAACAAGACTTCCAGCTGTTCCTGGTGCTTTTTTAAAAAATCCAACACCAAAAAGGCTTAAACAAAAACGCGCGAAATAAAAGAGATTTTTCATAATAATACACACTAATACCATACCGATTTCCAGCCCAATACATACGCCACACTGTTAGAAAAAAGGCTCAATAATGGCGCCAATAAAAGCAAAAATAAAACATCCTCCACAAACAAAGGAGTAAAAAACATCATACACAACATGGATCCTATAATATAATCAACTCCATCCCAAAAAAATAATGCTTCTCCTGGGCGTTTTCCTATTTTTCGTTTTATAAAACTTTCTACTATATCCCCCATGAGTGCTCCAAAACCTAAAAACATTCCTCCCAAAAATGCAGAAAAGAAGGAAGAAAAAAACGGGAAATATTGGGGGAAAAAATAAAATTGCACACCAGCAATAATTCCTGCAAATCCTACCCCCATCACTATTCCGCGCCATGTTTTATGGCTTCCCAAATATTTTTCAGAAATAGGGGTATTCCAGAGGGAAAATGGATATATATTTTTAACAATAACGGGCATTCCGTTTGCCACAAATGCGGGCGTAAACCAAAAAAGCAATATTAAAAAATGTGTCATAAAAGAGGAAAAATACGTTTTCCATATTCCCAAGCAGAAAAGAAAGAAAATCCAAATGCCAATATCCCACACACTTCCGCAAAACGCTGTAAAAAAAAGAAACTGGGGAAAGCTAAAAATAAAAGCGCACCCAAAATCATAAGCACCTGAAATGTAAATTTTATTTTCCCGCTTTTCACAGAAGGAACCGGAATCCCCAATGAAAGAGAATAATTTTTCAGTCCATCAACAAAAATATCTCGCAAAATAAGAAATAAGACGAGAGGAAGCGGAAAAATAGAGAAAGGAATGAGTAAAATAAAAAGAGACGTGGTTAAAATTTTATCGAGCAAAGAATCAAACACAATCCCAAAATTTGAAATACTTCCCCATTTTCTCGCGAAAAATCCATCAAAAAAATCGGTTATGCTGGCAACACTAAAAAATATAAAAATCCACAAAAATTTATGGGGAAAATCAAAATAAAAAAGAGGAATAATAAAAATCGTAAAAATACCCCTTAACACTGTCAAAAAATTTGGTATCTCTTGTTTATAATTTTTTAAGAAAGAAAATCTCATTTCCAAAGAAAAAATGATAAAATTACAGAAAATATCCAAAAACAAAACATTAAAATTTTCCCACTTTTTGTTTTCCACCAGTCATAAAATCCTTCTATAGCGTATGAAGAAAACGGAAAAAATGGACGACACGCGAAATCTTTTGTATGAGTTGGAATATCTAATAAAAGGTGTGAAAAAACTCCAACACCAAACGCCAGCAAAACAGAATTTTGAAAGAAGAATGCTCCTAAAAAAATCAAAAAAACCGGTACAAAACTATGAGCCATCCAATATGCCCAAAAAAATTTATCATGCAATGGATGTTCTGGATGACCTACAAAATGGATAAGTTTCCATGTTTTTTGTGTGTGAAAAATTTTTACATAAATCGGTGCTAAAAAAATATCAGGAATAAGTGCCCCTACAATACATGCGGTTTTTTCTGCTTCTCCTGAAAACGCAAGAGAAAGAAAAATTCCGGTAGCCGAGTGGCTAATAATATCCATTTCTTCTGAAAAAATATTATCTCTACAATACCTGAAAAAAACAAAAGAAATCAAAAACATTCTCATTTCTATATCTGGAGATTTTATAAAAATTTTGATATACTGGTCTTAATATTTTTTCATTTCGTATGCCAGAAATAAGTTATGATCCTTATGCCATGCTGAATAAAGATTATAGATATGCCCTTGTAGGTGCATCAAGTGCGTGGAATGACCACGCCTATCATCTTTTTTTAGCGCTCGAAAAAGCTGGTTATACCGTTATTCCAGTCCATCCACAAGAAACCATTATTTGCAATGTTCCTGCATATCCAAGTCTTTTCAGTATTTTCCCAGTGGTGGATGTAGTAATTTTTGCAAGTGAAAACGAAGAGCTTTCTTTAAAATATTTACGAGAAATGCGAGATTTCGCTTTATATAAAGCATGGTTTGAAGAAGGACATTGGAGTCGTGCTATGGAAGTATTTTCCACTGAAAATTTTTTTGAAGTTATAAAAGGCTATTCTCTTTTCGATATAATCCGACAACAAATTCCAGATGACCATGAATTTTCGGCATCGTAAAAACCTTCTCATTAAAAGGAAGATGATTCGTAGTGTTTTTTCACAAATTCAAAAAAGCTCTTTTCAAAGTTTTCTGTTGCGTATTTTTCCATATCGCGCTGAATTTTTTTTCGGTTTTTTATAAATATATTTTCCATATTTTCAAATTTCTGAATCGCATTACAAAGATCTTCAGGAGTTTGTTTTTTAAAAAATATACCGTTAAATCCTTCTTGTATAAGTCCTTCTGACCCTCCTTGTGCGAAAGCAATAACCGGTGTTCCAGTAGAAAGTGCTTCTGCAGGTGCAATACCCGCATCTTCTAATTGAGGAAATAAAAATGCGCGTGCTTTGCCCAACAGTGCCGGAAGTTCTGCATCTGGGACAAAACCAACAAAAGAAATATGAGGATTATTTGCAGAAAGTATTTTTAAAGACGCCATTTCTGGTCCTTTCCCCACAATTATCAATTTTTTTTGAGGAAGCATTTGAAAAGTCTTCACGAGGAGATCAAATTTTTTATACGGAATTAAACGCCCAAGAGCCACAAAAAAATCTTCTTTTTCCTCCAAAATACCTGTGGAAAATCTCTTAAAATTTACAGGAGGTCGAAGAACAGTACTTTCTCGACGATAATATTTTACAATACGCTTTTGTACATATTCAGAATTGGCAATATACACATCTGGACGTTGAGCGCTTAAAAAATCCCATGAACGCATTTTTGTAAAAATTGCAGGAAAAAATCGCTTAAAAGGTTCTAAAAATCTGGGAATATTGAGACCTTCTTTTAAGAAACTTTGCCAATGATCCCAAAAATATCGAGTAGGAGTATGACAATAACAAATATGAAGGGTCTCAGGGCTCGTAAGAACCGCTTTCGCCACAAATGTAGAAGAGGATATCACTACATCAAATCCTTCCAAATTTAGTGATTCTATGGCAGAAGGAAGAAGTGGAAATAATAGTTGATGACGTTTCCGAAACATTTTTGGAAGAGTATTAAGCCAAGAAGTATGAACTATACGATTTTCCAAAAATGGAAAATTTTCTGGCAAATACAC
>CAIRYL010000064.1 GCA_903882825.1 uncultured Candidatus Peregrinibacteria bacterium
AGTATTATAAAAAAAATTGATTTCAACGAAGCCAGTGTCGTGAAAGAAAATTCGGTATTAAATTGTATATCCACATATCGTAACCCAATTTTTAGGAAAAGATAGGCAATACCCAATAAAACTTCTATCATCACCAGTTTTATACACATGACAGCGACAGATTTTCGAACCAGAATATGCCCAGAATCTTGATTATTCATAATCTAAAAAATAATTTATAAAATTATTTTACTCGCAATAAAATATGTCACAGTAGATACAGAAGAGGCAAGCACCGCCCCCCATATTAAATCAACAATCGTCACTAATAATGGCCAATTTTTAAACATTGCTAAAGCCGTAAGATCAAAAGTAGCATAGGTAATAAGCCCAAAAAGCGCTCCAAATAACAGTGCATATACCCACGAATCTTTTTCAATTGCAGGCGTAATAACAAATATCACCAGTCCCACAATAAAGAGCAAATAAAAAATAATTGCTGCGATCCAGTTTACATCAGGCTTTAATAAAAATCCGATCTGATTATTATAGAAACTTTGGGCAACGAACCCAATCCATACTATATCAATAAGAAAGAAAACGGGTAATGCGATACAATAGAGTTTTATAAACATACAGTATAAGATTAATGATGAATAATTTCTACCAACACTTCATTGCGATTCATCCAGGGCGGAGTCCACGGGGGGTTATAACCGGCGTATGCAGGTACACCCTGTGTCACCACTCCATCACGAGCAAGCGCTACCGCTAATTTTTCTTGCATTTCTCTTACAATCGCCTCCGAAAGATACCAAGAAAACTGCAGTACCGCATATTTTTTTGCAGGAATCATCACGATTTTTACTCTTGAATCATTTGGTATTGGCAATGTTTCTAGAGTATACGATCGTGGCATACCGAAAGATATTATTTGAGAATCGCCATCGGTCGTCGCCAATACAGGCGCGGTCATCGCAATACTTTCTGATATTTTCTCCCCCTCACCTTTTTGCGCGACTACCGGAGCTGTCATGGATATACTTTCTTTTTTTGTATTTCCACCAAAAATATATCCCGCCAGAATACGGAAACCATTCCCTATCGAATTTTCATAAGTACCTTTTACAGTCGTTTGCGCTACAATATGCGCTGGGTATTCTCGTATTTCATATCCATTCATTTTTTTTACCACGGTATATTCCACTTGCTCAACACGAGAACTAAAAAAACCAAAAACAGACCAGATCCCAAGAAGAAGAACAATAATAAGGAGAATTATATTGATCGTCATTTTATTTTTTATAAAAAATTCTCCCGACAAAGAAGAGAAACAATGCTAAACAAACAATGACTGTAGCAATAATACTTGGATATTCTCCGCCAAAACCACTCTCAGATAAGTGTTTAAAAAGTATCCATGAATATGCCCAGATGAGCACCATTCCATAGGCGATATTTTTATCTTTATACATCCTTACAATTCCAATAAATGCGCCCACTAATAATATAATACTCGTCCAAATAAAGTCGGAAATACCAAAACCGTCCCATTGTATACTCACTAAAAATACCGTTATATTGGCAATAGTTGCCACTGTTATCCAACCAAAATACACACTAAAAGGTGTCGAAACAAATATTTTTTCTAAAAGTGTATATTGCTCAAGACGCAGAATATCTGCAATTTTTATGAGTGATACGAGGAGTACCGCCATAATCATTACCGAAAATCCAATAAAATCATAATGCCAAGCAAATATCCATGAAATATTCGCAAGCGAACTAACGATAAATAGGATATTTACTTTTTTCAAAATCTCTTCTTTTCGAGAATCAGGATCTTTTTGAAATGGGAAAAATTGAAAAATAACATAACCGGCAAGAAGGAGATAAATGAGTCCCCAAATGGAAAAGGCAGGACCTGCAGGCGCAAAAAGATTTGGATATGCGTCTGATATAACACCAGTAGAACGATTATTAATGGGGAGACTATTGGCTAAAAAATTTACCACCACCATGGCGATATACGTTATCCCTGCTATAATTTTAATAATCATATTATTCATATTCATAAAAAAGAGTATTTTGCACCTTCAAATATATGCTCAATATTTGTTTTTGTCGAATGAACTTCGCCTTTTCGAAAGTCTGCAAAATAAAAAATCATGATCTATTTTTCATTATCTGGGAAGATTATTACCGACTACATACTCCTATAAAAGATTTTTCTTCAGATTTGATGCTCTAAAAATCATTCATCCAAACTGATCAAAATAATTTGTATCGGCAAGAAGTACTATTTATTGAGGGAGAATTTTGAATTGTCCTTTTTCTCAAAAAACACTTCTTTTAAAAGGTATATATCATCTTCTCCTCCGTCTCTATACCCAATTTTTTCTGCTTCCCTAATACATATTCGCGGGTCAGACTCTCTTTTCCTTTCGGTTTCTCCAAACCTTTTCACTGTAATTTCTTCTGGAAAAAATTACAAAAATATTGTTGTTTTCAATTCTATCTCCCGTACTTTTTTGCCTCCTTCTTTCTACATTTCAGGCACCTTTTTTTCTCATAAAAATTAAATAAGAGTTTATACAGTGATAACCTATATAAACTTTACTTTTTAGACACTTAAAAAGTTACACCTGCCGAAATTTAGAATTATTTCTAGTAACACCTTTTTGTTTAGATTCTATACTCATAATTTTTTATAGTTTAAAGTTTATAAATTTGTTCCCGTTTAAAAGTCTATCATTTCTTGTTATGTAGATTAAGGAACTCTTGTATTTTACGATTTTGGATGGGAAGAACAATTTTACGTAAAAAAAGTAAAAGCAATCTTATCGGATAAGGAGCTTTTGTATTAAAAAGTGTAGAATCAATAATAACTAATTTTTTTTGTTCTACCACGAAAATATTAGATATACAATTCGTAAATACACCCGATTGACCAATAAGATCTAACTCAGGACAACTATTTTTGCACATATTATTGTAACAATTAATAATTTCTCGAAATTGATTATATAATATTTTATTATCTAGGTCTTGAGGGACAAGTGGATGACCTACAATTTTTGGTTGTAATTGTGCATGGTATTTTTGATCCTTTGAACGGACAATTTTTGTATCTAAAACATATTTTCCAAAATATTTTTTAGTAAGGTTCAGTTCTTCACATGCCCAAGGATATCCCCTTTGCTTCCCATAAAAAAAATGGATAATTGAAAATTTTATGACTTTGTCGATATCATAATTATACACTATGTGTTCGCTTCCACACGATAAAAGCTTTCCTTTTTTATTTTTTTCATAATATTCTACAATTTTTTTCATATCGTTTCAAAAAATAAATATTGATAACAAATTTCACTCGTTTCTTATTCTTAAAAAGAGACTTGGAATTATGTCGCCTAACTTTTCAATATATCTGAAGTTTTCTAAAATTTCTTTAAAAATCAATGAGTTTTTGGCAAATTTGGGAGAGAACTTATGGATTTTATGGAAGAAGCCCGAAGCACATATGAGATAAAAAAATACCTTAATTCAAAAGAATTA
>CAIRYL010000065.1 GCA_903882825.1 uncultured Candidatus Peregrinibacteria bacterium
AAGTGTTTTAAAAAATTATAAAAATAAGGAATATTACTCGTTTTGTTGTGCATTTTTAAAGATTGTATGTACAAAAGTTTTTGTTTTTTCCTCTACTGTTTGCTGATACAACCGTATTGCCAAGCGTGTTTTTTTGTTTTTATTCTCTAATTCTTGTTGTTCTTCCTGTAATACCAGTAAAAGTTTTTCTTGCGCTGTGGGCGGTAAATGCAACGATTCTTCTAAAAATTTTTTTTGTTGAGTCGGTGTTAAAATTTTTTGCAAAACATACGACTCTAAAATGGCATTTTGTAATTGTTGGTGTACAATGGTAAACATTTTTCCCGCAAAAAAATCTTTTTATTGTACCAAAAAAAAATAAAATACGCAACAAAAGCTTTTGTAAATAGGGAAACTTCTGCGCGATAGAATAATATTTCGTCACCCAAAGGACGCAATCCACAAAAAAACAGAAATTGCAGGTATAGAGTATGAAAGACTTTATTTGAAGAGAAAAAATATATTTGATACGGTATACACAAACATATATTTTTTATTTTTCTTATGGAAAAAAATGAAGAAATTTTAGAAACCGAAGTGGAAATTATTAAAAAAGAAGACGAACCAGAAGTATTAAAAATTACAAAAATTCGTCTTTCTGATGAAGAAAATACCGAAAATCCTTTTGGAAAATTGGCAAGCAATATGGAAGAAATTCAAAAAATAAAACCGTATGGAATGTTTGCCCTTATTATTTCCATTATTGCTATTTTTTGGATGCCAAAAATTTTAGGAACTACTGCCATTTTTTTAGCAACTGCTGATATTTTTTTTGGAAGTGCTTTCACAAAAAAGCTGTCTCTCTCTGCTCTTATTATCGCCATTTTGGCAATTTTAAACGCATTATAAACTCAGTATCTAAAAAGAGAGCAAGATTGATATACAAATGGCTCTAGAAGATTTTTTGAGAAATATTAAAAATAATCAAATACTCACTTAAAACAACAATACGCCAAAACATAAATTTAAAATTATTTCCCCTTTCCCAATCTTATAAACAGAATACTCATCATGAAGGTAATTGGGGTATCGATTAGTTTTTCCAAAATAGTAATTGCAAATAAGTTTCCTACAGTATTTAAGGCAAATACACCGGCAAAAACATACATTATAATGCTTAAATATTTATTTTTAGGAACCCTATATATCATGAACATTACCACAATTATCAGGATATTCATGAGCAAAGCAATGCTCTCAAACCGGATCATTTCTTGCTTATTGCTCAATTTTCCTCCCCATACCACATCAAACGGAATAACTTCAAAAAGTATCAGTACATGAAAAAAAAGAGTTATAACACTTATTGCCAAAACGGTGTAAAAAGCGAGTGTAAATGAGATTTTTTGCAACATAAAAAGGGGAAAAAAGGACAGAGGAAAATTATTTTTCGCGTAATAAATTTTTGCAAGATGCCAACGCGAACAAGAGGGTTACAAATCCGCTCAAACTAAAGTTTTTTTCACTTTCTTTTTTTTATCCATTCCCAAAAAATTCTTACGGGGATAACAAAGATAAAAAATATAAAAATTGGAATGTCTTTTAAGCGTAATTGGTCATGGTTCGGATTTTGTGTCACTTGCTCTAAGCTTTGAATAGAAATATCGTCAGGATGCTGATATTTTTTATGAGGAGTAATATACGTTTCTAATTCATCACCTCGAACACGTGCATTTAGTTTTTTAGCCAAATTCAGCATAATTTCTATAGTTTCATCATTTGGATTTTTGGTCCAAATTTCACCATTTTGCCAAAGAAGGATACCTTCTTCTCCATGAGGATGATAAAACAATATTTCGAAACTTTCCTGAAATATTATACTGGGTTGTAATTTAAAACCATTCATGGACGTTATTATATTTTTAGTTTCTTCCAGTGTAATGAGATCCTTTTTTTTATTTTTGGTGCGCAAAAT
>CAIRYL010000066.1 GCA_903882825.1 uncultured Candidatus Peregrinibacteria bacterium
ATACCATATCAATCCCGAAATATATAAATAAAAGTGAAAAAACTTTTAAAATAAAGGGTACTATTTTGGGATGAGAAAGTATTTTTCGAAATTGTGAAAAAAGAAATGCAATACCAATGGTCGAAAATAACCAACCTATTTCAAATAAAAAAATAAACCAGGTACTTCCAAATGGCATAGTTTTATCCAGTAAAATTGCTTTTGGAATACAAATAGTAATCCAAAATGTCCATAAAATCCCATTTGAAATAATCATTAAAAAAATTTTCCATTTCGAAAATTTTATTTTTTCTGTTGTTTCCAGTGTCTGTATTTTCCATATTTCGCTTGCCATCCAAAAAAGAATAACCGCTCCAACAATAGAAACCCCTTGAAAAAATCTTTCAGAAAAAGAAGAGGATGACAATATACAGAGGCTTATGATGGCAACGAGAGTTTCGGTCATCATTGCCCACCAGATAATTCTTACACTTTTTGCAATTCCGGACTGTAAAATTTCGGTAAATACAGATGTTAAAACAGGACCAGGAATGGCACCGCCAATAATCCCTAAAAGTAATGCATTTAAAAGTTCAGAATTCATGCAGTTATTCTTGTGTAAAAAAACTTTTTGCGTATTCTACTGCTTGTTTCCCTACTTTTTCTCCAATAATGCGCCCAGGAATATCATCTACAGGAGGATGAATTCCCCCCCAAATTCGTGAAAGACTACATGTATCTGAAGCGTCTTGGTAGGTTGCCCACTGAAGAGTAAGATCTTTATGTGGTCCTTGTTCAAACACCAGATATTTTGGAGCAGGAATAGAAACCTCAAATATTCCTCCTGGAAAATATGGATTTCCAGTAAGAGCGGTAAGAACCTCCGAACCTGCACGAGAATAGGTAGAATGTCCAGAAATATATCCTCCAAATGGAGGGGTGACAAACCCTGGACGCTGATATGGGAACCAATTTCCAGCTAAAATCCAATCTACTCCTGCCATATCTGTTTCAGGATTTGGGATATACGCTGGACCTTTCCATGCCTTCATTTTTATTTTTCCAATATTTTGTCCTTCTTTTCCAGAGAGAGGATCTCCTTTTTTTATAAGCTCAATATATCCTTCTATAAGAGGCATCCCGAGAGGATTATAAGAGGGAAGATTTTTATCAGAACTTTGTCCTTTTTCTGCCATAGCACGAATGGCAGAAAAAGGACGAATCCCATCATACCAACCTTTTATTCCCCACGCAGAAATAGCTGCATCATGCATTGCTCCTCCAAGGGTAAAATAAGATTTTATATCCCATTCTAATGAATCTACTATTCGTCCTTTTCCATAGAGTTGCTTTTTCAGAAGAGGATTGTCGCTGATGGTGTTTAAAATAAGGAACCAATGCCCTGGAGGTGTTTCCGAATTGGGTCCATCTGCCCAAAATTCTGCAATAGCTCTCGTATAATCTCCACGCGAAACAATTTGTGGTTCATACGGCGTCCCTGTAACAGGGTTTATTGGTCTCCCCAAGGCTTTTGTTCCTCCTTTTGTAAAATCATAAAAATCGTGTAGCCCTGCCAAAGTAGTTGGTAAAGCCGGCGTATTCCCGAGACTTGCGGGAGAAATATCCATCGTTACACCATCTCGTGGATCTAAATGTGAAGACCAAACACCCACGAGAGAAAAATTCCATTTCCACTCGTCTGCCGTTTCACCGGTTGCCAAAGGCGGATTTCCAGGATCAAAATACACCGGATAATCGTGTCCATCCCGAGAAAATACTTTTTTCTGGTCGCTTTTCAAAGAAAACGGTTTTACGCTCCCCCATTCGGCACCTATAAAATCAGCGGCTCCACCTACAATTTCATTCCCGCCCTGATCAATAAAAACATCTAATGCAATTGGTTGCCAATGATTCCAATCTTTTAAATTGGGATTTCCAAAAGTTTTTGGGTTAATAGGAGGATTTACAGGGGTATATCCAATATTTGCATGAGACCCAGCTTCATGAGATCCGTCATCCATTCCATATCGGATATAGCAATCTGCAATATAATTTCCAAATGTTGCTGCCCGATTTTTTTGCTCATCCTTTTTACTGGTTATGGAACTGTCGTATCCAAACGAATTCATAAGGGATTCTGATTCCTTCATGGTCTTTTCATATCCAGGAGCTTGCACATATCTTTCTGTAATGAGTCGGTATGCGGCATAGCTCATAGATTCTGTTTCAGAAATCTCTGAAGAAAGACCTATAAATTGATTTTTCTTCAGCATGCAATATTTCCCTCTCTCTCCATTATTGAGAAGATATGTTTTGTTTCCTGGATGATAAAATGCCCAAATATCGTAGAGCATTGCGGAAAAATGAAAAAGGTTTCTCGCTTGAACTGGTGGTCTTACGAGGTCAGTACGAATGGCATCTAAAACGACGTTATTCCACTGTCGAGCGATGGAATAGGTTTGAGGTTTTGATTTCGAAGGAGTTTTTATAAAAACAGTTTTTGAAGCAGTCCGAGGAGTAATACAATAATTTGGACGATAGGAACACGTAACCGTATGTTCACCGGTTCCAACTGTAGAAATCTCAATCCCCGAAAAAGATGTATAAGAATTTTTATATTTTCTGTGTTCTCCTTCTGATCCGAAAAAACTTACAGAAATATCAGAAAATGAATTTTTCTGGACTCCTCCTAAAATAGTACAAGTAGGAGTGAGGTTCCATCCATCATAAATACCAGCATTCAAGATGTTTACTTCCGGCTTTCGATCGTTTTTCTCACAAAGTTTTTGGGCGTATTCTTTCGTGCGCTCATATAAAATTTTATTAATCAGAGAGGATGAATTTTGAGGGTCAGGATTTTGAAGATCTTTTTCAAAAGAAGCGAGAAGAGTCTGAATATCTTCTCCTTGTTTAGAAATTTGATTTTTAATATTTTGGAAAGAGTAGGAAAAATAAGAAACATCTTCTTCTGGAATGCATACAAATCCAGACGGAACACTTTTTAATGAAATTTGAGATTGTCCTGTTGGGCAAGAGGAATTCTCAAAGGCAAGAAGGGGATGAGGATTTGAAAAAAAAAAGAATCCCAAAAAAGAAGAAAAAACAATATTTTAATTTCATGACCTTGGGAAAAGAATATAAAAAAATAATACAGAAAAAATAAAATATAAAAACAAAAAACGGAGCCATTTGCTCCGTTTTTTGAATATAAAATATAAAAGAATATTATGATTTTTTTCGACGGGTTTTCAATATTCCTGCGCCCATAAGTGCTATTCCAAGTGCTATAAACAACGGTGCTCCTGTTGCTGGCAGTGCTGGCAGTCGAAGAGAAGAAATAGCTCCAGTACTTTCATTCCCTTGCTTATCTTTCGTAGTAATTTTAAAGGTGTATTCAGTATCAGGAAGACCTTTTACAGAGGTTGTATTTTTATCTTTTCCAATATCACTGGGAGTTTCCCATGTTTTTCCCTTGTCCTTACTCACATATAAAAGTTGAGTCATAATATCTCCGGCAGTATTGAGTGATTTTTTCCAGGAAAGAGTTACGAGAAAATCTGTTATTTGTGCCTTAAAAGTGGCGACGAGTTCGGTAACATCTTCTGGAGGGGTGGTATCTTTTACTTCTGCGGCGCTATGAAGAGCCTCATTTTGAGATTCTGCTAATGTCCAATATGAAAATTGAGAAGTAGAAATAGTGATACTATTTTTTGATTCATCTACTTTTCCTATTTTTTCTTCCCATTTTTTCCCATCTTCACTGGTTAAAACAACAAGTTTTTTTTCATCAATTTTTTTTGAAGAGAGTTCTTCGTCCGTATAGGAAAAAGTAACTTCTGCAGAAAATGTTCTTTTTTCCTGGTCTTCAAATGCAATAATATATCCTTTTTCTACAAATTTTTTATTTTTGTCAGAGGCAAAAGCCTTTGCGAATTCTTCTTTCTCTTCTCTGAGTAAGAGCACTCCACTGAGGGAATTGCTTAAAAAAGATACTTTTACATTCCCGTCAGAAAAAACAAGAGCTTCTTTTGTTTTTCCTTCAGGCACTCCTTTAGATTCATAGAGAACATTGGGAAGTGGAGTAGCGGATGGGGATGGTGACGCTGATGTGGATGTTGTTGGCGTAGCGGATGGTGATGCTGGTGGATTTGTAGATTCTCTTTCGGTGGCAGGTATTTCGGTGGTATCAACCGCAGTAAAATAGTCAGAATCGGTGGCACCACTGGAAACAGGTTGGTTCGCTTCATCTTTAATAGTGGCAGAAACAGTGAGGAGATATTCCTTTCCTTTTACTTGATCTGGTGTTTCGATATATAGAAATTCTTCTGATTTTATTTCTTTTGATTTCACATCTTCCCCTGCTTTTGCATCTTTTGTAAGAAAATAATTAGTCTTTAATGATACTTTTTTTACTTCTACTATTTTTTTATCATCTCCTTTTTCGGTAATAGTAAAAGAAACTTCAGGTGCTTCTGTTGGAAGCACTACTTTTTTGGACATGGTGAGCTTTAGTAAGTTTTTTGTGAGCGGTTCAACATCTTTTACATAAGGTGGTAATGCAGAAACGTCTTGTGTGGGTGTCCCAAATACTTCACGGGAATAAGTGGCAGTAACCCCTTCGGCGATTGGCTTTACTGCGAAAAAATATTTTGTCCCGTTTTTAAGCCCTGTTACTGTATATTTTACAATTCCTAAACTATCAACGCTTGCATCTGAGGCAGGCTTTGTATTTTCATACTCTTTTGAGAGACCTTCTGATACCGATTTTGTTCCCCAAAAAACAGTATAATCTTTCACTTTTGTTCCAGAGGGAAGAGAGAGTGTATCCCATAAAAGAACTGCTTTTCCATCATCAGGAATAACAGAAAGCCCTTCTACCCGTAAGGGGGCAGTGGCAGTTTCTGCTGCTTCACTTACAATATGAAAACTAAAAAGAGGATTTATTATTCCTAAAAAAAGAAATAAGGCACATCCTGTGGAAAGTATTTTCTTCATAAAAAGAAGTAAAAAATTTGTTTTTTTGAGTATTTCAGGGAAAATTATGAGGTTGAAAATCTTGAGAGAAAAGAAGAAAGTTTCTTTTTCCGGATTTCCATTAAACATTTTTTTCCGAAATTTCATTTTATTTTATCACATTTATAAAATAAAGCAAGAAAAAAGTATGTTTTTAAATATATTTTTGATATTATTGACTTTGTAATTTTTTATTTTTTATGAAGAGTACTCATCTGGGTGTGGTATTATGTTCTTTTCTCTTCTTGTTTTCGGGATGTGGGGGTATAAATGATAAAGGTGAAAGTAGCCTCCCTTTTTTAGTAAATCGTCCAGATGAATTTCAAACGCTCCTCAAAAATACACAAGGAAACATTGTAGAGGATTTTAATGGGAATTTTGAAAAAATGATTCCCCCTGATTTTTTTGGATATGATAGTAAGTTTGATATAAATGTAGAACAAAAAGCAGAGGGGGCTCCTGTGAATAATTGGGAAATGCAAGTTTCTTCTGTAGGAAAGGGGAAATCAAACGCAAAAGGAATTATGAATATGCAAATTCAAGACCAAACAAGTTTCCAGGTCACTGGGAAAATTCCTACTCCAGTTGGAAATGTTCAGAAAGTGAATCTTGAAACAGATGTCCGGGTTGATGGTGATTCTTTGTTCTTCTTATTGAAAAACATTGGTATTACTATGGAAGATGGGCAACCATTTTCTGTTGATTTCTCTTCAATTGTAGGAACTTTTTATGAATCAACTATTACTAATATTTTAACAGAAATGGGACAAACTCCTGAAAAAATTGAGGAACTGAAAAAAAGTAGTGCTACAGGGTCGGGTTCATTAGCGAATGTTCTGACTTCCATAAAAGAAAATCCTCTTTTTGTGTTTCAAGAGTTTAAAGAAGAAAAAGGTGCTCAGCGGGTGTATGCGGTTACCCTCAATAATGAGAGTTTGAAAAAAATATACGGATCACTTATTCCTCCTCAGTTAGTAGGGACAGCGCAAGAGGCAGAAATAAAGGGAATTGAAGAATTATCTTTTGCAGGGAATCTTACTCTTTCTCAAACAGATGCGCAGTTTATGGAATTAGACGGAATACTTTCTCTGAAAAATGAAACAGAAAAGAAAAAAGTTCATATCAAAAGATCTGCTGAAGGATTTTTATTGGCACTTTCCACTGAAGATGGATCAAAAGAAGAATTGGCACTGGAAAAAACTGCGACCCAGTTTGTTATTCGATCAGGTGGTGGTACTACGTTAAATGCACAAATTGCGGAAGGGAAAATATCTGGAAATATTACAAATCCTGCATCGACCATTGCTACTTTTTCTTTTGTAACCGAAAATGGGAAAACAAATGGAACAATGGCACTTGCTGAAAACAACATCTCTATTATTTTAAGTAACTTTTTTGTAGATTTTAAAAAGGGAATGAGTGGAGATATCTCATTTACCGCTCCTGGAATTTCAGGAAAAATGAATATTAATGGGACTATTACTCCTTTAGAAAATATTTCTATTGAAAAACCAGAGGGGGCACGTCCATTAGAGGAATTTAAAAATGCAGCGCTTGCTATTGGAATTTCTGTGATGACCGTTTTACAAAATCAAAATACAAATGTTCAAACTTCTCCTGAAGTACCCGTTGATGCAAAAGTAAAACCATAGTTTGACTTTCTTTCGTTCATCTGCCACTATTTTCCGGCTCTTTTATTCTCATTTATGTCTTTTGTGATTTTTGAAACGGGGGGGAAACAATATAGAGTTTCCTTGGGTGATACACTTCAAGTCGAATCTCTTCCAGAAATTGTGGGAGAAACCGTAATTTTCCCGTATGTAGTGCTTACGAGTGACGGAGAAAATGTGGAAATAGGTACTCCATTTTTAGAAGGGAAAAGTGTAACAGCGGAAATTGTTGCAGAGGGAAGAGGAGAAAAAATAAGAGTGGTAAAAAAGAATGCGAAGAAGAGATATCATAAAATACAAGGACATCGTCAAAATTATACGGAGTTAAAAATTACCAGCATCCCCTCTTAAGTTTTTTGTATTACAATTTTGGTACATAAAAAAAGAGGGGACATTCTTACGCCCCCTCTTTTCTTTTTCTTATACTTTTTTCTTGTACTATGAATGGAAAAGCAATTCGTTTGGATCGCATTTGGAATAAAGAAACAAAAAGAATGGTTATTGTTCCTATGGATCATGGAGCAGGAGAAGGTCCTATGCCAGGACTTATCAATCTTGCAGAAAGTATGAATGCCGTTGCAAGAGGCGGTGCGAATGCGGTTATTGGACATGTAGGATTAGCCCTTCATGCACATAGGAAAAGTGGACCAGATATTGGACTTATTTTGCATCTTTCTGTTTCTACTCGTGTAAATGCTGTTGATAAAAATGATAAAGTATTGGTAAATACAGTAGAAAATGCGCTGAAAATAGGTGCCGATGGCGTATCGGTGCATATTAATATTGGATCATTAACCGAGTCAGATCAGCTTCGTGATTTGGGTGAAGTTTCTTTAAAATGTATGGAGTGGGGAGTTCCATTACTCGCCATGATGTACCCGAGAGGATCTGGACTTACTGCTCCAGAAAAATCAGCAGATATGGTGGCGCTTTCGGCACGAGTTGGGGCAGAATTAGGTGTAGATATCGTAAAAACATATTATACCGGTGATCCGGATTCATTTCGAAAAGTAACAGAAGGATGTATGGTTCCCGTGGTTATTGCAGGCGGATCAAAACTTTCGGATGAAGAAACTCTTCAAATGGTGTGGGGATCTTTACAAGGAGGAGGCGCTGGAGTTTCTATTGGACGAAATGCTTTTCAGCATGAAAGTCCTGAACGTTTAGTGTCGGCTATTGCCTCATTGGTGCATGGAAATGCCACAGTGGAACAGGCAAAAAAAATACTCACGGCTCACATTTTTGGGAAATAGTTTTCGGAGAAATATTTATCCAGCACACCATTACAAAACTTAAAATCATGAGTAAAAACCATGACACTATTTTTTGATATGAAACCATTTTCCATGATTCATACTGGTAGGGATATAGCCAAATATGAGAAAATGTACTGATATTTTCGGCGATCCAAATGCAAAACGCCAGGAGAAAAGCACCCCATAAAAGTGGAACTTTCCGAGGAATTTTTTCAATGGTAAAAAAAATCCAGCTTTTTCGAAATAAAAAAATAATTATTATGAGTAAAAAAATCCTGATATCTGGAAGAAAATGATGAGAGAAAAAATTTATGTATGTACACCCTGCGACGGCAGAAAGAAGATATAAATTCGGAAAAAACGAGAATGAAAACTGAAATATTCGCCATACGCGTGCAATATAACTGCCTACTGCCGAATACATAAATCCTGAGAAAAGAGGAACCTGAAAAATTTTTAATATTCCTTCTTCCGGATATATCCATGCTCCAAAATGAACTTTAAAAATTTCCATAACGGTTCCCGAAATATGAAAAAGGAGGATGACTTTTGCTTCGGCTGGTGTTTCTAAACGAAAAATAAATAAAATTATCTGGGTAAAAAGTGCAATAAAAAATAAAAAGTCGTATCGTGCAATATGAGAAAAAGGGTAATACCAGTGCGTTCCTATAATAAAAAATAATAAAATACCCGCAAACAAACAGGCGTACGCTTGTTTATACAAAAAAACAAAAAATTCTTTTAAAAATGGATTCATGATTTTACTCATTTTATAAACAACAGTACAATTTCATTCGTGAACACCAAATCAGAAAAAAGTGTACAGGAAAGAATTGCATTTGGTTACTGTTCATAAAAATATTTTTTTAGAAATATATGAATATCGTATTAGGAATTACCGGATCTATTGGTGCCATAAAAGTGCCAGAACTTATTCGAGCTCTTCGTAAAAGAGGTCATTGCGTGCAGTGTATGGTTACTAGTGGCGGGAAAGCACTTTCCTGTGTACCCGCTCTGGAAGCGCTTACGGGGAACAAGGTATGGGGACCAGAAATTTTTTCAAGTTCTCTTGCAGAAAATCCATACGCGCATCTCACTCTTTCTCAAACAACAGATGTGATAGGAATTATTCCGGCAACGGCAAATACTCTTGCTCGTTTAGCGTTGGGAATGGCGGATGACTTATTGCTCACGACGGTGCTGGGCGCTTCGTGTCCTATTGTTATTGCGCCTGCCATGAATCCAAAAATGTGGAATCATCCTGCCACGGATCACCATCTTCAAAAAATACAAGAATATGGATATACCATTATTCCGCCAGTGTATGGGACGGTTGCTTGTGGAGATGAAGGAATGGGAAAAATGGCAGAAATATCAGATATTATCGCATTTTTAGAGCGCAGTGCTACTCCACAAAATTTTTTAGGGAAAAAGGTTCTTATTTCGTTCGGGGGAACACAAGAAAAAATAGATCCCGTTCGTTTTATAGGGAACGGATCATCGGGGAAAATGGGAAAAGCATTAGCAGAAAGTTTTTGGAAAAGAGGTGCAGAAGTGACTCTTTGTGAAGGTATTCATCAGGTTTCTGTTTCGGATACACGTTTTACAATTGTAAAAACACCTTCTGCTGAGTCTCTTTTAAAAGCTTTTCAAGAAAAAGCCCCGGTTTCTGATATTGTGGTTTTTGCATCTGCAGTAGCCGATTTTACTCCATCTGTTCCGGCACAACAGAAAATAAAAAGTGGTGGACATCTGGATCTTACTTTTTCTCCAACGGTGGATATTGCCAAAAAACTTGCCGAAACAAAAATGGATCACCAATTTTTTATAGGATTTTCACTGGAAACAGAAAATGCCATACTGCAAACCGAAATGATGCGCAAAGCACAACAGAAAAAATTTGATATAGTGCTGGGGAATAATGTGAAAAATCTTGGAGAAGATACTGCAGAATATGTTTTGTGGGATACACATTCTACACATTTTGAAGAAATAGCTGGGGCAAAAGAGGAAATAGCGGAAAAAGTGGTAAACAGAACAGAAACCTTGTATTTTTTGTAAAAAAATGCAATAATACAGGGAATTTAAAACCAAAATAGTATGTTTTTGGAAGCCTTTGACACTCTTTTTTCGTTGTCTACGGCACCAGATTTAGTAGGAATTCCTTCTAATACTGGCATTGTGGGGGTATTTATTGCGGATGCCAGAAGTAATATTTTAGATCATTGGATTTTTTCGACGGCTATTCCCAATTGGATTTCATGGTTAATGGTTTTTTCTGCGGGGGCTTCAGTGCTGATGATTATTGCCGGTGGTACCATGATGATGATTGGAGGAGGAATAGAAGAATGGCGTTCAAAGGGTACACAAACTATTACATTTGCAATAGTAGGAATGATTATTGCCATGCTTTCGTATACTGCGGTTGAAATTATTAATCATATTTCTCTTTCGGGGGCAAACCCAAATGTTACGGTACTGCGAAGTGCCAGAAGTAGTTGGACGGTTATGAATCTTGTGCAGGGAGATGTACGAACAGAGCTTTTGCCAGGAATTATACAAATTGCACTTCGGCTTATTGGAACACTTACAGTACTGCTTTTGGTATATGGAGGAGCATTATTGGTACTCAGAAATGATGAAGATGAAATGGTTACAAAAGCGAAAAAAATTA
>CAIRYL010000067.1 GCA_903882825.1 uncultured Candidatus Peregrinibacteria bacterium
AAGAGCTTTCTCTCCATTTTTTACACTTTCAACAGTGTATCCACGTGATTCTAAAAAATTTTGAAAAAGCTCTGTCCACATATCTTTCTTTTCTATAATAAGTGCTCGATGAGGAGGAAAAGAATCGTAAATATTTATAGTAAAAATAAGTACTCATTATTGTTTATTATTGTGGGTTAATGGAAAATTTTGTGGGCTGGGATTAGTTATTTTCGAGAAGATAATGAAGCATTTTCCACTTTCTATCATCTCTCAGTCCGCGATGGACATTAAGCCAGCTTTTTAAATGAGAGAAAAAGCCATCGCAGGAGTTCGTTGTTTTTGGAATATTCCGATCAGGAAAGCCTTCAAAAGTGAAGAGATATGGTAAGTTCCTCCTTAAAGAACGAACTGCACTTCGTATCCGACGATGTGTGTAATGCCATCCTCGTTTTTTGTTATTGGAAAGCGGTTTTTCGTCCAAAAAACTTTTTGATTGTTCATACCATTTCTCCAGTCGAGCTGTAAAATCCACTTCTGATGAGGAGGGAAGCGTTAAAGTAAGTGCGCGGAGTGTCTTTCCTGCATCGGTTTTTGGTCTTTTTGTCAGGTATCGAGTCATGATTTGAACTTGATGGAATTGGCAGAGTTGTACAGGGATTCCTTGATATTTCCTCAGAAGAAACCGCAAAACTCCAGTTCGTCCGTCAATTGTAAATGAAGAGAATTGAACACCTACGTTTTGCAAATTATTAAGGAGTTTTTCGTATTCAGAGACACTTTCTGTTTCAATTCTTTGCCACAGGAGATTTTTACCATGTTTTCGAGCAATTAAAAGACCGTCTCTCCTGGAAAAGAAGGTTGCATCCATCAGTAATGCAACAGGCTCTAGAGGAACAAAAATCTCTCCTGTATACGGAGAAAGTTGGTCGAAATGCTTTTGTAATGTCCTTTTTGTTTCACCTGTTTTCTGCTCTAAAAAAGCGAGTGTCTGACGACCTCGTGCATATTCGTGATACAATTTTTTGACCTCTGTTTTACTCTTTGTTTTCGTCCCTCCCCATCGAGCATTGCATTCTTGACATTTGTATTGCTGCTTCCTTTCTCTGATCCCATTTTTCTTTGTCTTTATACTTTTACAGCGAGGACATTTTTTTTGTCATACAGAATTTTGGTTAGATTCTGGCTTTATTCTACACAAAATTTTAACTTCTTAGCCCACAAAATTTACTATTAAGCCATTATTGTTCATATCACAATATTTTTTAAGACAATAAAAAATCCCTTATATCATTTCTGCATATAAGGGATTTTAAAATTTTCATTTTATATCTTAAAACCTTCGGAGTAAGAGAGAGAGGAAAATCCCGCAAAAGCGGGAAATCAATCTTGGAGTTTATGGTGCTTTCACACCTTTCTCCCAAAAAGGAGGTGATCCATCCGCACATTCCCGTACGGATACCTTGTTACGACTTAATCCCAATCAGTAGTTTCACCGTGGTGATGCTCCCTTGCGAGATAACACCCCTTCGGGCGCCCCTACCTTTCGTGATTTGACGGGCGGTGAGTACAAGATCTAGGAACATATTCAACGCCGCATTGCTGATCGGCGTTTACTAGCGATTCCAACTTCATGAGGTCGAGTTGCAGACCTCAATCCGAACTGGGACCGGTTTTGGTGCGATTTGCTCCAGGTTACCCCTTCGCGGCGCATTGTACCGGCCATTGTAGCACCTGTGTAGCCCGGGACATAAGGGCCATGCTGATTTGACGTCATCCTCACCTTCCTCCGGTTTGAAACCGGCAGTCTCGCATGAAAAAAACAACATACGACGAGGGTTGCGCTCGTTAACGGACTTAACCGAACACCTCAAGGCACGAGCTGACGACAACCATGCAGCACCTGTCACTGAGTTCCTTGCGGCACCCCCACCTTTCGGCAGGGTTCTCAGGATGTCAAGCCCCGGTAAGGTTCCCCGCTTGCTATCGAATTAAACCAGATGCTCCACCGCTTGTGTAGATCCCCGTCTATTCCTTTGAGTTTTAACCTTGCGGTCGTACTCCCCAGGCGGGATACTTAACGTGTTAACTTGGGCACGGAAGGGGATTGAAACCCTCCCACACCGAGTATCCATTGTTTAGGGCGTGGACTACACGGGTATCTAATCCGTTTTGCTCCCCACGCTTTCGATCGTGCAGTGTCAGGAAATGCCCAGTAAGCTGCCTTCGCTTTTGGTATTCCTCCTATTATCTACGGATTTAACCCCTACAATAGGAATTCTACTTACCCCTGCATTCCTCTAGCAAAGCAGTTTCCGGCACGATTCCTCGGTTGAGCCGAGGGATTTAACACCAGACTTACTTCGCCACCTTCGATCGCTTTACGCCCAGTGATTCCGGATAACGCTTGGGGCTTCCGTATTACCGCGGCTGCTGGCACGGAATTAGCCGCCCCTTATTCATGAGGTACCGTCAAAATTTCTTCCCTCATAAAAGCAGTTTACGCCCCGAGGGGTGTCATCCTGCACGCGGGATTGCTCCGTCAGGCTTTCGCCCATTGCGGAAGATTCCTCACTGCTGCCTCCCGTAGGAGTATGGGCCGTGTCTCAGTCCCATTCTGTCTGGTCATGCTCTCACACCAGATACCCGTCATAGGCTTGGTGAGCTATTACCTCACCAACTACCTGATAGGCCGCAGGCCACTCCCGTACCGCAAAAGCTTTACCCTTTTGAGGACCATCCGGTATTAGACGCAATTTCTCGCGCTTATCCCTGAGTACGGGGTATGTACCAACGTGTTACTCAGCCGTTCGCCGCTCGCCACCCGAGGTGCTGCCGCTCGACTTGCATGTGTTATGCATCCCGCCAGCGTTAATCCTGAGCCAGGATCAAACTCTTTTGTTATAGTAGAAAAACTTCCTACAAGAGTTGAATTGGCTTTGTTATCCAAAAAATCAACGACACTTCGTATTTTTTATACTCCGGCAAAGGTCGTCAAACCGGAGTTTCCTCTCTCTTACACCGAAAGTGTTAAGGACCAAAAATTACTATACGCTTGTAAAAAGCGCGAGGGGCATCATACGTTTTTTTTGTTTTCTTCGTCAAGTAGTTTTTTTCACTTTTTTGTACTTTCCTTTTGTTGAAAAAAGAAAACCTGCTTTTTTGTTAGAAAAATAGTAATAATAAGGAATGCCGAAGAGAAAGAGTAGAGAGGATTCTTAGGGTTTTTCATCCGCATACGCCACATTAGCTCCGAATCCTGTTTTTATAGCATGCCCCGTTGCTGCAACGGCATATTCTGCCTCTCCTGTTTGAATAAACTTTCTTCCATTTATTATAAAGCTTGCTCCTGGTATTGGCCTTTTAGCCGACATCATTGCTTGCCTTCCAGCAAAAGCAAGAACTTCTCCTAGTTTTATTACTTTTTTGCTGTTCGTAGCCATCTTAATGCCTATAGCCGCAAGGGCAATAATCGCAAGAGGTGCGCAAGAAATAGAAATGAGTCCTATCCCAAAAGTTAAAGCAATTTGTACTGCAAAGTATTCCAGTGCAAACAGTGCTGTTTCTTTCATCGCATTTACTGCCTCTGGGTGTTGTGTAAACCAGTCAAATACCTCTTGAATATTTGGTATTTCCACAGATGCATCCTTTGATTTATGAGTCATGATATTGTGCTGATAATTCGTATTCGCCATCTCCATCTCCTCTTCCATAGTGATTTGAGCTTTAAAAGCATTTTCACTATGGTTCGCTAAATATTTTTTCAGCGATTCCTTAATTATCTTTTCGTTTTCGTTTCCCTCCATGTTTTCTTGCACTACAGGTGTAGAGGGAGAAAAGAATGTTAAAAATTCTGTCTGAAGATCTGTCTCATATTTTTCCCATTGTGTGGCATCGTTGGTATTGTTAGCCTCTTTCTTTTTCAGGGCGCAAAGTTTAAAAAGAGCCTGATAAAGAGGAATTAAAAGTTCATGATTTTTCTGGAGAATATCATTATTTATCCTCGGGACTTCATCCACTTTCCCCCAAATAACCGCGGGGTTCGTTTTTAAGGCCTTTATTATCGCTACTTCTTCACTGAGAATAAAAATAGTCTCTCCTTGTGAAGCATTTTGTAATTGAGATTTTCCATCTGGACTAAGAGACCTTGGAGCACTGGCAACATTATATCTCGTAAGAATATCACTTAAAAAAACTCCATTTTCTGGCAAAATAACCATTCCATACATTTTTTCAAAAGCAAGTTTCACCTGTTTTTCTGCTGTAGGAAGCTCTGATTCATCTATTACCGCAAGTTCTTGAGAAAGCTGTGTTAAATCGGTATAAAATTGCTGAGTTACTTTTTGAAGATATGCCTGCAGATTAGGGTTCGACTTTACTTCTGCAAGTTTAGCAATTTCAGTTAATTTTAATTCTACTTGTTGGATACGGGCGGAGAATTTTTCCTGAGAAAAATTATTTTTTTTATCCATTTCTTCTATTCTTTTAAATTGTTCATTTGCCAACTGGAGGGGCGAAACGTTTTCGTTATTCATGAGAGGTTCAAAAGAATATTTTCTGGATTTTCTTGTTTTTGAGAAGATTTTTCTATCGTCCGAAGAATCCTAGGAAGAACTTCATGCGTAAAAGTACTAAAAAAGGTTTGGACTTCTTGATTTTTTTGATGAGCAATATTTTGGTATACGGCTTCTTCTTCCTGAAGTATTTGTACAATATTCTCTTCGTCTTGCGAGGATTGTTGTGCAATTTGTAAAAAAAGACTCTTTCCATATCCCGAAAGCACTTCAGACGCATTAATGAGGGCAGATACTTTTTTATCCATTCTTACTCTTAAAAGACAATTCATCACGGTATTTTACCAGCAATTCAAGCCTTTTTCAACTTAAAATTCCTCCCACCTATTTTCCCAATTCTTCGTTTTTTGCAACCCCATGGTGAAATAGATGATCCTACCTTTAACACCAACTCTATTTCTGTTTCTCCAGGATGCATTTTTAAAAGACGAAAAAGCCGTTCCATTTGCTCTTTGGAAATTTTTTGTGAAATAGTGATCTACCAAAAAGGAGATTCTTTTTTTGTTCTTCATTAAAAATGAAGTAAGAGTTTATACAGTTCTATCCTATATAAACACTACTTTTTAGACACCAAGAAAGTTACACCTGCCAAATATTTTTTTATTCCTCTTCTCCTTCTTCTTCATTAAGATATGCTCTTCCGCGCCCTCCCTTTGGCTGTTCCCATGCCAACACATCAAAATCATATACCGCACGCCCTACCCTTGGAAACGCTGAACACTTTTGAAGATTTAAAATAATTGTTGCTTCTTTTACTTCCCGTACTTTTTTTACTTCATCCACAATATCTTGTTTTTTCATCGGACCATTTTTTTTAAGAATCATCGCAATAACATCCATAACCGTTCCAGGAACCATTCCCCATTTTGCAAGAGCATATAATCCCCTTCCGACTAATACAAAATCGGGATAACGAATCAGTTCATTATGGACAGCCTGAATTGTTACCATTCGTTGATCACGTGAAATTTCTCCAATACGATTTGCTATTTCTATAAAATGAAGAGGTTTTTTTGCCTTTTCTAGTACTAAAAAACCTTTGTCTCGGATACTTTTTGGGTTAATTTCTCTCCAAGATGAAAGTCCCCACATGTGTGGTTCAGGAGAAATAAGCTTTGGAGAAATCGTTAAAATAGAAAGAAGCGCTTGTTCATTTACCGCTCCTGTCATCACCTCTACACATTTTCGAAAAAGAGTTTCCTCAGAAAGCACTTTCTTTTCTTTTTTTAAAACTCGTTCAAGAGTTTTAGAAACAAGTCGAATATGAGCAAGTGTATGATCCGAAGTATACCAAAACGCATCAAATTCTTTTGGCTTTTTTACTCGTTCAAGGGTTCCTTCAATAGTAAATGCTAATTGTGCCACATTGCCTGAAAAGGGAGTATCACTTTGAATTTCTTTGAGTGTCTGAGAAATAAGATCTCGTTCTGCCATAATACCCCCACGTGCTACCAGAATTTTTTTTGCAATATGGCTGATATTGCGAATTTGTGAGGTAGAAAGATTCCTCCGAAGTTTTCGAAGCGCAATATCTTCAATTTGTCGTATACGTTCTCGGGTTACCGAAAAATGTTCTCCTATTTTCTCAAGAGTTTGACGAGGTTTTTCATCCAAAGCAAATCGCTTGGTTACCACCGTTCTCTCTTTATCGCTTAAAATAAGAAAAAAATCTTCTATAACTTTTTTCAGATTTTCTTCTGATATTTGAAAATTATTCTGGGTACCTGTCATCATACAAGAAGGAAAAAGGAAATTAGCTTTGCAAAGATTCTAGGAAATGTCAACCAGTTTTCCAATAGATTTTTTTGATTTTCAAAATAGGGAGAAGAAATCCACAAAAATACAAATTGATTTTTAAAAAGTCATGTTTTATACTCGTTTTGTAATTTTCAGTCCTCGTAGCTCAGTGGATAGAGCGTTTGGTTGCGGTCCAAAAGGTCGTGGGTTCGATTCCTGCCGGGGACGCCAGTTTAAAAAAATAAAAACTAACCTCTCAGCATGTCATCCGTATTTATGGCACAAAAATCGGAGTTTAAAAACGATAAATTTTCCTGTAAAAGACTGATATAACTGCTTTTTATTCTCTGTAAAAGTACTACTACATTTCTCTCAAGGTTTTCGCATGTTTCAATTTCAGAGCAAGAAATATTTGGAAAAACAGGATCAAATGCCTTTTCTATTCGATCCAGCATTTCTATAGTTTCCAACATTTTTAGCATAATTTTTTTTTGGATACTGAATATTGGAAGAGACTGGTATCGGAAGCATATTTTTAAAAATTCCCGATATATAGAAAATTGCCCGTTATTGCGTAAATTAAATTTATCCCCAGTTTCTGTAACTAATCTCCCCATATCTTTACTGATGCGTTCCAACTCTTTCCCTATTACTTCCCACTTTTCTTTTTTTATTTCATCCTCTTGTTGCCCAAAATATACATCGCCTTTTTGAATGAGGATATTTTTATTATCGATAATATGAACGGTAAGCGTTTTTAAAAGCGGAAATTTTCCTATTTTTCTCCGTACGTTGTGCATTACTTGCGATATTTCTGGTTCGGATTTTTCCAAAAGCCCCTTAATTTTGGGTTTTCTCAAAAAAGCTGCGTCAAATCCTAAGTTTGTAAAATATTCTTTTGCCGAAAACTTTGGGGAATTATCCATACAATAGTCTTTTTACGGGAATTCTTTTTTTAAAAAATTTAAAAAAAGGAAACAATTATAAAAAGAAATTATAAAAATACAACCCTATTTTAAAATAGGAATATTGAATAAT
>CAIRYL010000068.1 GCA_903882825.1 uncultured Candidatus Peregrinibacteria bacterium
ACGGTTATAAAAGCTGGTATCAATTCACAACAATCCGAATTAAATACCTTGTATGAAACCAGTGCAAAAAGCATGCAACAAATGGTAAATACTTCACAAATAAAAGATAAAGAAAGTGCAAAAAAAGAAATGAATAGATTTTGTGAAGAACTCGGAGAATGTTGTATTAAAAATTTTTCAAATCCCTCTAAATGTGCCCCTTACAACGCTCTTAAAAATATTTTTACGTTTACAGGATCAAAAGAAATACAGTCTTCAGCACATTCTTTTGAAGACTGTCAAAAAATAAATATGCACAAAATAGGGTTGGCGATGAACATTACTCCGTTTGATGGAGCATATTTTCATACATTTGCAGGAAAAGAAATTTCCAGCGTCGTTGTTCATAATGAACCAAGAGCAGAAACCATTCGAAATATGCTTTCCGGGATGTATGTTCAAAGTCTTCCGTCAGATGGAATTCGGTATATAAGTTTTCAAAGTCCTCTGTTACAAAAACGTGAAATATCTTTCCCAAATCTTTTTAGTGTTGTACCAGAAGGAAATGATGTGAGCGCTCTGGGAATTCAAAAAGCACTTCAAAAATTAAAAACTCAAAAAGAAGACGAAATAATTTCTGCCATGATTTCTGACTCTCTTTCTTCTTATATCCATTATAAAGCCCTACAAGATAAGAAAATATTTCCCCCTGACGAAAACCTAAAAACGGAAATTAAAAATAGTATTCTCACTCCTCTGAAAGAAAAATATCCAAATATTTCTTCTGAAGAAGAGCTTTTACGTAAAGGAGTATACGAGAAAACAGCAGGAGATTTTTCGTCATTCTTGCAAGAAGGAGGAAAAAATATTGCAGTACCAACTCTCTTTGGAGGAAGTTTTTATTGTAATGCACAAGGTGGATACCTCACAGAAGAAGATTACCGTTCAAATCGTGTCACACAGTGTAATGTGTACACCAAAAATTATTCATTTCCGGCAGTAAAAAATATTCCTCAACCAGGATTTCTCTCTCTGCAAACAGACACTCTGAATCCGGAGTTCTTAAGCCTTTTTCTTCGATGGAGAAACCTTTCTCTCGATGAAAAACATCAAGAAGTATTTTCTTTATTTTTAAATGAAAATTCTCCGTATAATATCCAAAAACCAAAAAATGGATACGCTCTCGCCTATTTAGCAACCAAAGGAGAAAATCTTTCTTGGCAAACAAAAGAATTACAAACAGAAGACCCTGAATATACCGCATTCCAAGAATCCGCTTCTGTAAAAAATGGAAACACTCTTGGAACAGGAAATAATAACTTGGAAGATGAAGCAGACAGTGAATGCGGACCTCCCGAGGGTGTCCCAATATGGGAATGGATTCCTGCTGTTTTTTGTTGGCTTAAAAACATAACGAAAAAAGGAATTATTGAAACACGGCAGTGTTCGTATGAAAAACCAAAAACTCCTTCTTTTACCGAACGCTATAAACCATGGGAAAGTGTCGTATCGCTTCCGGCTACTACACTCGAAATTCAAACATTTTCTCATCCTTTTATTGCCGAAATTCCAAATACTTTCCGATTTCTTTTACTCGATAAAAATGGAAAACCGGTAAAAGGAGATTTTTATACCATTACTATAACCTCTCCTCATCCTGAAAATTTCTCATGGGCAGAAAACGATTCCAATCCATTAGTAGATGGTTTTCAAGTAGCGACCTATTCTGGAGAAGCATTTTTACACCTCATCCCCAATGCCAATATTGCCGATATTTCTATTACCGTAAAGCCAGAAAGAATGGATGCTCAAGCCCTTACCGTCCCAGTAGAAACAAAACCAAAACTCGAAATGAATATCCTCAGTACTCAGCAAAATGGAATAATAAAAGGGTATGAAATGGAGGCAACTGTAAAAGATTCACAGAATAAACCATTTGAAAAAAGTGAAATAGAAGTCGCTTTTGAAGTAAGTGATCCAACTGAAGCCGTTGTTACTCCAGAAAAAATGACTCTTAATGGAAAGTCTGCACTTTTTTCTGTTGGAGTCCGAAGTGACAAAAAAATAATTGTTTCTGCCAGTAGTCCGGGCGTTACAGGAAATAATATCGAGCTTGCAGGAATGATAGGATCTGAAAATAAAGCTACTAAAATGAGTATTTTCCCAAATATTTCTAATCTGGGTTTGCGATCAACGCAAAATTTTGAAATTCGATTTTTAAATACATTTGGAAAAGAAGTTCCTTTAGAAGGAAAAAATGTTTCTGTAACGCTTACTTCTGCATCTTCTTCGTATGCTACCGCCAATGTTTCTGGAAAAACACTCAGCATTACCACCGGTGAAAAAAGCGGAATGATACGAGGAAAATTGAGCGCTCCAGACCTTGAAGATTTTCTTTTTGAAATTCCAATTATTGTGTCGTTCGATCAAGAGTTTTTTAAAAAAAATCCTCTTAATGCACTGTATACCATAGTAGCTGGAGCACCTTTTGGAAAATTTGGGACTACTCGCCCCGTTGCCGAACAAATGGTATTTGATTCCAAAATTTCTCAAGCAATTTCTACTCCGGTATCTGCATCATTCGGAAAACCTTGGCGTGCAAAAGTTTCAAATGATGGAACTCTTCGTATTTTTGACGAATCTTTAGAACCCGTGATCATTAATAAAGAACCAATAAGAATCTCTATTTTTGATCCAATCTCGTTTACGTCTCTCGCCGAATATCAAATTCGTTTTTTACAAACTCCAAATTTCTTTTTACGAGGACCAAAAAATGGAGAATCTGGAATATTTTTTGAAAATTTAGAAGCTTCTGGAAAATTAAATGCCACCAAAGAAGACGGAAAATTAAAAATATTTTTAGAAAACAGAGAAATCCTTTCTTTTACAAACGCAGGATCCGTAACGCTTTCGGATATGCGATTTTCTTTGGAAGTAGAAAAAAATTCATCTCAACGAGGGATTTCAATCCTTATAAAACTTGATAATGATCAGACATTTGGACGCATTACCCTTGCAGGAGGAGAAGTGGTTCCTCTGTTTACTCCTCCCGAAAATACCATTCCATTACCCATTTCCAGTATAGGAAAAGTTCCAGGTTTTGCAATTATAGACCCTTTGCAATCAGAAGAAGAAATTTTTGGATCTCTCACGAATAGACTCACAAAGGGTGTTTTTGGAAGCGGATGGGAAGGTGATGACCCTGTGGCACTTTCTTTTGCCAGTGGCAACACGGTAGGAAGCAGTATGCAAAGTGTAAATGATCCCCTGAGTATTACGTTTGGAGATCCGACTCTCGCACTTATTCCCCCGTCACCAACATCCGTTCATTTTGACAAAACTGTTGGAAAAGAAATTTTTTCCACATCAGATGAAAATATTACCGGAATCCAAACTCTCGATTTTGACGGAGACAATGGAAAAGATCTCAATATCTGGCAATCTGATAGCAATGGAACACTGCTGACTGCGGATGGAAATGGTGGATTTCGGAATTGGGGAACGTTTTTAAAAACAAATAATGGAATGCGCTTTAGTACCGCTGGAAAATATGATCCAAATCCTTTTGAAGATATTGCTATCGCTGGGAAAAATGGACTTTTCCAATTTTTTAAAAACACAAACGGTGTATTTACAAACTGGAATGATATAAATCCTGCTTCCACTGCTGATGATTTTTTAGTGAATACAAAAGTTTTACATGGAGAAACAGCCGATATGGATGCGGATGGATTTGATGATATAGTAGTCCTCACCGAAGAAGGAAAAATAGAAATTTGGTATGGTGGACCAGAAGGAATTCATGCTGGCGAACGAAAAATAATAGATTCTTTTCAGCTGAACCTTTCCAATGAAAACCAAATTTCAGATGTTTCTATCTCATTTGCAGGAATGAAAGGATTATATCCAGGAGAAACCGAAACAATAAACGTATCAACCAGTCTCAACAATACCGAAGGATCCATTCAAGCCGTAAGTGCACAAAGTGGAGATACCACTGCCAATGAATCAAAAGATGAAACAACCAAAATTCTTACAAATCTTTTACAAGAAGATACAAAAAATACCAGTCTTACTCTTGATTTTAGCACTCTTCAACACGATATTTCGGCATATGAATTTGCACCTATTTCTGCTTTTTCTCGTGATTTTTCGGTACTTCAAAAAACAATAACCGATGGAAACTCAGGAGCCTTGCAAATGGGAGACACCCTCACTACGGAAATAACGATTAAAAGTAATTTATCTAAAAATTTTGCATTCAGTCTGAAAGACACACTTCCCCCTCTTTCTGAACTGGACGCCAATAGTCTTCAGGTTTCTGGAGGAGGAAATGATTGGAAAAATACAGATATTTCTCAAGATAATGCTGATATTTTATTGTTGAATTTAGTAGCGTCTCCGGGAAATGCTATTACTGTAAAATATACCAGTACTGTTGCCGAACTTCCTCTTATTCATTTTTCTATAGGTGATCATGAAGATTAAACAGGAAAGAAAGATTCCATTCGTGATATATTTCTTGATATTCCAAAAGAATCAACACCAGATACGGTAGTATTTCAATCGACTGGTGCCAGAACGTATATACAACGTATTATTTCACCATCTGCAAAACAAAAAGCTCCTCCCGAGCTTTCTACTGTTGATGAAAATAAAAATGGTATTCCAGATCAATATGAAAAAGATGACAATCATGATGGCATTCCAGATTTTTCAAATAAAAATCTCAGTACTTTTCAAAAAGATACCGATAATGACGGCATTCCAGATGCATGGGACACCACTCCGAACGGAAATTTTTTCAATACTTCTTTGGGATCTGATGGAACATTTTTAATTTCTTCTGGATCGGGAGATACTCTCCATCAAATTGAAAATATTACCAATAAAGTAAACGACGTTATTGATTTATATAATAAAACGACTTGTGGATCTGGAAATGGATGTTTTAGCATGCCCATTAACTATGCGTTTTTAGTTCCTGGTGACAGTAATATTGCCGGACAAATTATTGGGAGTCTTACAGGTGGCGCCGGTGGAGGAGGTGGTGGTGGAGCCACCGGAACCAATACTGGAATAGGAGCGGTAGACAGTGTTACCGGTGCCGTAGCAGGACTGGCAAATCAACTCGACGCTGCCATTGCCAGCGCATTAGAACCGGTAAAACAAGCAGTCTCAGAAGCAGTGAGTAGCCTTTTAGATAAAGTAGGACTTGCGGGACCTTCAGAGCAATTCGTAATGACCATTTTTGATATTGGTGTTTTACCCGGTGATCCTCCTGTTGTTTATTTTTGCATTGGACCACTGTGTTTTGTAGACGGAGTACTGGTAGATGACCCAGAATTAGAAGCATATAAGGCTTTATATGCTCTCTCTCTTTTTCGACTCTACATTTCCCCAACCCTTACGGGAGGAGTAGGAACTGTTATGTGTATAAATGCTCCTATGGGGTACCCCACTCCAGCACAAGATATGGGGCAATGTTTTGTAACCGCGGTCCCTCCAGACCTTCTCTGTGGTGATAATAACAATGCCACCACTTTTGGAAAAAACTATTCTTTTGGAAGTGGTCAGCGCCTTTTTCAGGTGAGTCTTGGAGGAACCAGAAGTGATAGAAGAGCAATTTTTAAAGGACTTCAAAAATTCCCAATCAGCACTCCATCTTCACAAAATACCCGTGTAAATGGTTCTCCAGGATTTTTTGCACGGTGGTGGAATAGACAAATTGAAGAAGTTTCGGCAATGTTTACACTTCCAACTATTACGGTATACGCGCCAGATGTGGGGAAAAATATTGGAAATATGCTCGTAAATAACACGAAAAAGGAAAACGCTCTCAAAAATATAAAAGAAAAATGGAATAGCGATATCATTCCTAAAAATAGTCAAAAATCTGAAAATCCAGTTGCTGTTACTCCAAAAAATGCAGAATCGGAAAAATCTCTTCTCGATAAAGCCACTCAAGGAGTAAAATCAGGAATTAAAAGTGTATATGACACACTGGAACCAGTAAAAAAGACAGGTGAAAACATCGCGAAAAAAATATCCATCATGTCTGATTTTTATAATCTTTTAGAAAGTGTTCCTCTTTTGCATATTAAACGTATTCCCACCAATTTTAACGTTCCCATTATTCCTCGATCTGAACTCTTATCGACTATTGGAGGATGGGATAATTGGACAGAAGACGCACTGATAGAAATAAAAAATTTTGTACGCGATGTAACCGGTGATGATCAGTGTGCCAACAGTATTACAAAAGAGTCTTTTGGAAAAAATTCTACGGTTCTTCCTGATTGTTTTACATTAAAAGTAGGAAAAAATGCGGTGTTATCTCATGTTTTTACAGATGCACAAAAATATTATGCTCAAGTACAAAATAATATTTTGGCATTAAAATCATATTTAGATATTGCCCTTCTTCTGGCGGATTTAGATACTCGTATTGCGGAATATATTTATACCGTTATTTGTTATATTAACGCCATTACCGACCTTATTGGAGGTTGGGTTGCGAGAAATAAAAAAATTATAGAGGGATATATTCGTTTTTACAAAACCATAGAAGCCATTTTAAAAGGATGGAGAATTATCGCAGAAATTGCTATTGATTATTCAAAATACTGCAAAACTTGCCAAGCGGGAAATCACGATTCTACAAATTTTGTTTGGGAAATTGTTGGAACCGTGCTTCCGTCTCCTCCTATTATTAAATTTCCAAGAATACCAGAT
>CAIRYL010000069.1 GCA_903882825.1 uncultured Candidatus Peregrinibacteria bacterium
ACGATGCTCTTATAATGTGATGGATTGCTTCGTCGTTCCTCATCGAGAGTGACGGAACACTTTCCCCTCTCGCCAAGTGAAATAACCTCTCTCCTATCCCAGCACATCAAAAAAGGAATTACGAAAAATAAAAAATATTGTGTATTTTTTTATAGGAGTAATAACACATAAAAAAAAAGTAATAGCGGTTTATCTTGCTCTCTTTTGTAAAAAAGAGGAAAATGCAAAAGCTCTTTTACTATTTTTTATGTCTTTTGTTGTTCACTCTTCCAGCCTTGAACTTACCGCAGAAGAAAAGTTGTATGCACAAGAGAAAGCTGAAAAACTTTTGCATTTTTCTAAACAAGCCAAAACAGAAGAATCGGTAGAAGTAAAATTTGAAATTGAAAAATATAATGGAAAAGATAAGCTTCACCAGTTTATATGTACTATTACGGTGCATATTCCTGGAAAAGTTTTACATGCCGAAAGCTATGGAACAGGAGTATACAGCGTTATAGATGATTCCGTAAAAAAAGCAGAAATACAGATAAAAAAAGAAAAAGAGAAACATATTCATCTCTAAAAATGGAGGTTGTTCCTATTAAAACCCGTATTTTTACTCCCCCAGAAGATCTCTGGGGGTTTTTAAAAGAATATCTTCCTCAAAAAATAGGAGAAAAAAGTGTTTTGGTTATTTCGTCTAAAGTAGTAGCACTTTCTCAAAAAAGAGTTTCTTCAAAACCACTCAAAACCTTAGTTCTTCAGGAGTCTGACGAAATTTTGGCTCAGAGTGCTCCAAATCTTTTTTTAACGATAAAGAATGGAATATATATTGCGAATGCTGGTATTGATGCCTCAAATGTACCTCATAAACAACTCGTATTATGGCCAAAAAATCCATTTTTAACTGCTCAAAAAATACAAAATTTTGTACAAGAAAATTGGAAAATACAAAACTTTGGGGTCGTTATTTCCGATTCTCGGGTAACTCCCAGACGACGTGGAACAGTAGGCGTTTGTATAGGATGGAGTGGATTTGAAGGCGTAGAAGATTTACGAGGTGAACAAGATTTATTTGGAAGAATTTTAAGAATTTCTACCGTAAATATGGCAGATAATTTAGCGAGTAGTGCCGAAATACTTATGGGACAAGGAGCAGAATGTATTCCCCTCGTTCTTATTTCTAATGCGCCTATTCGCTTTACTACCAAAAAACAAGGAAAAGAAAAATACGAAATTTCTGAAACAGAAGATATTTTCCCTCCTTTTTTAAAAACAAGCAGTTCAAAAGTATAACTTTATGATGGGCTTTCTTCTTCAATAAGAAACACAATATTTTCGGGAAGTTTTGGGATAGAATTTGCCCAAAAAGGCCAAAGTACAATTTTTGAAGTCTCTACTTCTTCTAAATTATTGAGATACAATTCTGCTTCAGAGAGAGACATTCCTAAAATATTTTGCTTTACACGATTCACAAATTCTAACCCATCCATACTTTTGGCTTCAATAAGATATTTTTCTACACCTTTTACCGAAACACTTGCTTTTATAAGTCCTCCTGAATCTTTTACGGAAAGAATTTCTGGAACAAAATTATTTTCATCTATTTTGTCAAACTCCATCCCGTCCGACACGTCCCTCATAAATCGTGCCTTTAAAATACCCATCACATCCGATTGAGAATATGCTAAATTTCGCACCCGAACTTTTCCTGAAATATGGAAACTCTCTTGCTCTTTTTCCACAAGCGTAGGATCTACATTAATTTCCAGTACTTCCATAGAAACCTGTTCAGCATTTGGCAAAAAGGTAAGATCAAGACCCTCGTTGATATTTTTTGTCTCTAAAAATCTCTGTAGTTTTTCGAGAGCTCTCTCTTTCATCTCTTTTTCTATTTCTTTTTTTGCAAGATCTATATCTTTTTGTGTAATTTTTGAAACCCATACCGTTTTTCCACCCGTCATTACTTCTTTATTTTCTCCCCATACATTTTTTTGAGATGCTTCCGCAAGCCCTGGTAAAAAGAATTTTTGATTTTTGGTAAGATTCCCACGCTCTCCAGAAAAACTCCCAAAAGCATCATAAATATCTGATTCGACCGAGATAGTTATTTCTCCAATTTTTTCGCCTACTTGAGGAGGAATTCGCACCCAATCTTTTGTACGGAAAATAATTCCTGATTCTGTTTGGAAGCGAGTCCCAGGCTTAAAAATACGCTCTTCAAAGCTTTTATTATACACTGTCATTTTTCCTGTCGCTACCGATCCTCGGAAATCTTTACTCACTTTCCCCCAATCCATTTCATGCACAAAAACTTCTTCAATAGGAAAAGAAAAAACAGCATTCCCCCATTTTCTTAGTTCTGCCTCGGAATATTTGGAAGACATTAAAAAAGTAATATTCACGAGCGCTTCTTTTTCTCGTTTTACAGGATTTATAAAAATACGAGCTTCTGGAATAGCAATGGTGGCTATTAACAAAAAAAGTATCGTTGAAATAATAAGGAGAAAAAAAAGCGCATGCAGTGATGGGCGAGAAAAAAACGTGCTCCAGGTAAGAGGCTCTTCTGGCGGAAGAACCTTTTCAAGAGGAGACACTTTTTCAATAAAAATTTTTCGTATTTTTTTTGTTTCTGAATGATTTTCCATCTGTTCGAATGGTGTTTTTTCCCGATCTTCTAACGATGTAAATACAGGGATCCCTACTTGTCGAATCATATTTCTGCCATCACTATCAAGGGTTACCAATGAAAGATTTTTAGATTCTTCCTCCGCTACCGTACGAAGTACTTGAAAATAGACAATACTCGAAAAAATATCAGCACATCTCGGAATAACTATTACCAATTCATCGGTTTTTGTTTCCCGAATTCTGGCGGTAATTTCAGCAATAGTTTCATCCCGTTCAATATGTAAAATTCGTTCGTTCACAAAAGTAATACAAAAAACAATTTCTTTGCCTTTTCCTAAAAATTGCACCTCAGTATTTAATTTTTAAGATTTCTTAAAAATTTTCTCCCATTGCTGAATTGCAAAAGTATCGGTCATACCCGCAATAAAGTCTTTTACCCTCAACAGTATACCATCTTCCTTATGACATTCGTCTTCTGGAAGATATTGGGGGTTTTCCATGTAATATTCAAAAAGATTTTCTATAATTTTTACACCCAAATGTACCTGATGTACCACGGTTGGATGACGATACAACTCTTGAAATAAAAACTTTCGGAGTTCTCCTATATTTTCCACATATTCTTGCGAAAATTGCACAATTGGATGAGAAAGCATTTGAATTTCTTCCGGATTTTTGGGTTCCAATTTCGTAATATTTTGAAAAGAAAAATCCACCACATCTGTCATAAGAGTATTTACAAGAGAAGATAAGGAAAAATTTTCTTCTGCAATTTTTTGCCAAATAGCCAGCTTTTGCACTGCCGAAAAAGAAAGAAGCCCAGAATGTAAGCCATCTTCTAAATCATGTGCCAAATACGCAATCATATCAGAAACATCAACAATTTGCCCTTCTAAAAAATTTTGTGGCAAAAGCTGATATTGTTGTCGTTCCTGTAGAGTTGGATGTTTACATAAACATTCTAATGTTTCTGCACATAAATTTAGTCCAAAAGGATGAGGAGGATGCACCTCCAAAACTTCTACAATTCTTCGGCTTTGTGCATTATGCTCAAATGATTCTCCGTATGGCTTTAAAATGGAATCCAGTGCATCCTGACCTGAATGTCCAAATGGAGTATGTCCTAAGTCGTGTGCTAAAGCGACTCCCTCGACTATATCTTCATTAGCACCAAGCGCACGCGCCATTACACGTCCCACTTGTGCGACCTCTAAAGAATGTGTAAGCCGAGATCGAACATGATCACCAAAATGTGCGACAAAAACTTGTGTTTTCCCTTTCAATCTTCTAAATGCCTTGGTATGAATAATTCGGTCCCTGTCTCTCGCAAAATCAAGTCGAAAAGGATGTGGCTCTTCTGTATATTTTCGCCCTTTTGAAAAAGCATTTTGAAGAGCATACCCAGGAAGCATTTTTGATTCATTCTGTTGTTGTTGTACACGAGAAATCATACTCGTATTTTTAGAGAGATCCCCAAATACCATGCAAATTACAAAGCTCTTCTGCATGAAGATTTTCAGTATTTTCTACTTCAAATACGGCTTTTGGCTCATCTCCTGGGTGTAACATTTTTTTTGCTAACGAAGTTTCCCCTTGGAAAAGTTCAATATACAAAATGTAATGATCCGCTTCCATAGGATGGATAATTCCATCTCCACATATCACCGTAACGGTATTTCCTTCTATGGTTATATGTGGAATATGTTTTCGTTCAGAATCGGTTAAGTGGAGAGGATCCACTGGAGTTTTGAGAGTTTTCATAAAGAAAAAAAAAAGGACATATCTATTATGCTCGCCAAAAAAAAGAAAAGAAAGAGTGGAATATTATTTTACGGAGGTAGTAAAATTTAATGAGTCGTTTAATACATTATTGAATAAATATTCATTTTTTTACTAAAGAATTTGTTTTTTGTATCTTAATATCGTTCTCAGAAATGAAGATGAAATAATCTAATAACTTTATTTTTTTTTCAAAAATAAGAATATTAGGAGTATTTACAGCATATTTCAGGAGACTTTTGAAAAAAATACTTGAGGATGAAATATTTTTTTTATTATTTCCGAGTGTTTTAATTTTTGCAGTGGAAGAAGTATTTTTTGTTACAATTTTTTGTATTGGTGTGGGAAGAATCCCACCACCAGATGAACCTCCTCCCCCACCACCACCTCCTCCTCCAGATGCTCGAGTAATTACTTCAGATTGCGTCGTTACCAAAACATTCCCAGACAAAGCTGATTCATTCCCCGCTCCATCGTATGCTTTTATAGCATACGTATACGATGTCCCTCCTAAAAGATTTACATCCGAATACCCCAGATCATGAACAGAACCAATG
>CAIRYL010000070.1 GCA_903882825.1 uncultured Candidatus Peregrinibacteria bacterium
AAATTCTCCCCATTCTCCTGTTTTTTGCATATGTTCTATTATCTTTGGTACTAATTCTTCGTACTCTTCTTTGGTATACTGTTTATTTAAAATGCAATACTGTGCATGTTTTAATCCTACACAGGCAAAACAATCATGTGTAAAATGACAATGCTGGCAATACAGAAGATTTTGGCAATGAAAAACATAAATACAAAAATGTGTTCGATATACGCCAATAGTGCCCAAAGTTTCGTAACAAAGTTCAGGGTGAATGTACATGTTTGAGCAGTCGTGAACATCTTTACATTTTACGCCTACCTGAACATTTGTGCAGTCTTCACTGTCATTTATATCAAAACAATTTTTGCAGTTTCGGCAGTTTTAAATAAAATCTCCTGTACTGTTTTCCGAATTCATATTGTGAGCATATTTATGAATGCGGTTTTCTCTCATGATTTCTAATTCATTTTTTCCTTTTTGAAATGCATTTTCTTGCGTAAAAAATGCTCGTATTTGTCTTGTATACTCCTCTTTTGAAAATTTTTTATTACGGAAAAAATATGACTTATTTTTTAGTCCAGTAGATAAAAAACAATGGTGGCATCCTGTTATATCTTCACAAAAATAACAGTCCGAGCTGTTGTGAGAATAGGAAACAAAAATACAATTATACCCTTTTTGAAAAGAAATACATTCGTATAAAAGTTCAGAATCGTAGCAATAAGAACAGTCCAAAACATCTCTGCAATTTTGCAGAAGCTTTGAATACATACAATTTTCGCAATATTCTGAGCAATTAATAAGGTAGCAGTTTTTGCAATATCCGGTACCCGTAGTAAATGCAGAATTTTCACAATTTACACTTACTACGTTCGCAACAGGAACTTTGTTGAAAAGATCAAAAAATTGATCAAAAAATGGAAGAGAAAAGTCAAAATCCCTTCCAAAACTTTTTGCATCCCACGTGTCTGAAAACCATTCTTCTTGTGAAACGACGGTGAGGTGAGAATGAGGATTGTAAATAGAAACTACATTTTTCTGAGAAAATGCAGATGTATTATGATATAAATGCTGTTCATTCCGATGAAGTGTGCGTCTTTGAGATCTGCAATTTTGGCAAAGTGTTGGTTCTGGAATGAGATATTGTACGCCATTAAAAACCGGCGAAATTTTATCGTAAAATGCTCGGTTTTCGTGTGTTACTCCAAATTTGGTACAGCAAAGAGGACAGGTTTTCATAACGGAAATAATATGCGGAATAGAAAAAAGTGTATCCTTTTCTTCTCTTCTGTCTATATTTATAAAACATACATATTATTTTTATTTAAAAAGCTTCATTATAATATATGCTTTAACTGTTGAAACTTTTTAGACAACACTTTTTTAAAAAATAATGTTAAAAAAACTTCTTCAAAAAATTGGTCTCTCAGAAAAAGAATCTTCTGTCTACCTCGTATGCTTAGAACTTGGGGCACAGCCCATTTCTGTTATTGCTAAAAAAATTGGAATGCAAAGAACTACGCTGTATAGCATTGTAGAGGGGCTTACAAAGAAAGGATTAGGATGTAAAGGGGAAAAATGGGGAATGGTTCTATTTTCCGTTGCCAGTCCCGAAAATCTTATGGCGTATTTAGAGAGAGAAAAAAAGGAGTACTCCAAATCTATAGAAAAAAAACAGCAGGAGCTTCAAGATCTTCTTCCCGCTCTTCTTTCTTTAGAAACTCGTCATTTTTCAAAACCAAAAGTGCGATTTTACGAAGGAGAAAAAGGTGTTCGCGAAGCGTATGAGGGAACACTGAAATCTTCAGAACCTATTCGTGCGTATGCGAATGTGGAAACTATGCACGAGGGACTTCCAAATTTTTTTCCAGAATATTATAAAAGAAGACGTGATAGTGGAGTATGTATTCGAGCAATTCTTCCTGATAATCCCACAGGAATAGAAAGGGCAAAAGAAGACCAAAATGAAGCGCGCACTTCAAAACTGGTGGATCACACCCAATACTCGTTTTCTCCAGAAATGAATGTGTACGACAATACCGTTATTTTTGCATCATGGAGAGAGAAAATGGCAATTGTGATCGAATCAAACGAAATTGCAGATCTTCACAAAAAAATGTTTGATTTATTGTGGGAAAAACTCACGTAAAAGACAAATTTTCCTCAATTTCGCTAAAATCTCGAATCACCATATCTGCTAGCCGTGTATCTATATCATTGTACCGATTTACTGCTACGGTAAACATTCCTGCATTTTTTGCGGAAAGAAGACCTGTTTCACTATCTTCAAAGGCAATGCATTGTTCTGGAGGTGTTACAAAATATTCAGATGCTCTTAAATAGATATCTGGATGAGGTTTTCCATGCACTATTCCTGGAAATGATCGAGAAATAATAGTTTTAAAATATTGAGAAAGATCAACATGACGACGAGTAAGATCTACTTCAAAATCTACGCAATTGGTGACAATGGCACGAGGAATATCGGGAAGAGATTCGAGAAACGGAATAACATCTGAAAAAAATTGTACTGGTCTGGGGTTCTCCATCATATTTTTATAGTTTTTGGTAATAAATTGTTCCCGAAATTCCTCATCGTATTCTGGAAAAGAAAGTTGCAAAAAATATCGAAGAGACATTCCCCGTGGAATATTTGTTTCGAGTCCAAATGATTGTCCTGTTTGAAATACACAATTTTGAAAATGAACATCACTGCCTTCTAAAAGCGTTCCATCGAGGTCAAAAAAAATTGCCGAAAAGGAAGAAAGAGAAAAATTCATTTTTTTTATTCGCTTTTAAAATAATACGAAAAAGGAATGTTTTCAAATGGGAAATATCCGGTATACTGAAAAGTGACTATTTTTTTTTATGGATAATACTCGCTTGCTTTTACAATTTCAAAATACAATAGTGACCAGCCTCGGGCTTGATGGTGGGGAAGTAGAAATTTCTGTTTTACAAAATTTTTTAAAAAATACCTATGGAGAAGATGAAGGAACCCAAATATTTCATCAAATTTTAGAAGATATTTCTTTTTTTAGATCAAAAGATCCTGCATCTGGAGAGTATTCTGATTCTCAAATCCTGAGTGTGCGAAGAGGTGTTTCGGCGGTTTGCGCACATCGTATTTTTTCGGCAGTGTTACAAATATTTCCTGAAAGTTTGTATGCTTTAGAAGTTATGGCAAAATATGTACAAAAAGATACAAATATTGAAATTCATCCTTCTGCGATTATTGGAGTGCCATTTGCCATTGACCATGGACACGGTACGGTTATTGGTGCCACCTCGATACTTGGGAAAAATATATTTTTGTATCATGGTGTAACGCTGGGTGCGAGTGGAAAAATTGATGCGAGTGGTCGTCGACATCCACTATTAGGGGATAATGTTTCGTGTGGAAATGCTTCGCAAATATTGGGTCCCTGTATTATAGAAGATAATGTTTCTCTTTCTTCTGGAACGATGGTGGTGAATTCACATCTTCAAAAAGACGTAAAAATATTTTTACGTGTTCGGGTTTCTAGTGTGGTGGTTCCTTCTGGAACAGTGGTGTATTCTGCCGATCCTGAAAATTCTCGACGATATTGGGCTACTAAAAAAGGCGAACAAACCCCACGTTGGCATATTTTTGAGACGTTTGTGATATAAAAAAAAGTTGAAGAATTCCCTGAATAATTCCTGTAAAACTCAAAAATTTTTAACAATAAAATTTTAAAAATGGCTTATACTATGCCTTTTTTAATTCTCTTTGTTTTTTTTAGTACTCCTTTACTGTACATCTTCCAAGGTTATTCCCAAGTCTTTTAGAACTGTACTTCGAATAAATGCTTCTATCCCGGGTGTCCAAAGATTTCCATTTGTTTTTATATATTCTTTTTTTTTCTTTAAAAATGCCTGTTCGTATGTTTTTTTTAAATTTTCTTTCATTTGTTGAATAAGGAGTGTTCCTTTTTTCCCTAATTTTTTATCTTCTGCTGAACCTCCAACATTTGTAAGAATATCCAGTGTTTCGGTCATGGCACGTCCGGCGTGGGATCCCACACGATTGGGAGAAAAAATGGAGAAAAACCACTTTTTAAAACCTGTGGGAGGTACCGATTTTTTCCCCACAATATTCAGAATTTCTCGTAATAATGCGATTTTTTCATCATTTGTAAATTCCGTTTTTTCCGTAAATTCTAATTTTTCAATCGCCATTTTTAGCCCAGGAACGATCGTATACATTTTCTTTTTCTTTTGTGTGTTCTCCAATGCTGTAAAAAATTCTTGCATCTCTGCGGTGTGTATAATTTGATTCCAATCTATTGTTACAGCACTGGTTTCGGTTTTATTGTCAATAAGACCATTTTCTAAAAGTTTTTGGCGTATTACCGTTTGATGCTCTTCGAGAGATATTGCTTTGGAAATTATTAAGGAAATCGCAGACGCAATTGCTGAAGTATGGAGAAGTAAGTGTTCTATGTTGTGGCTATGTTCAAACGTATTTGTAAAAGATCCTGCATGCAAAATAACCGAAAGAATGGGGATAATAAGCGCTTTATTGCTCTGCAGTATTTCTAGTATTTTTCCAGAAAGATGTTTACTATGAGTTTCTTGATTTTGTAAATTTGAGCTTATTGTAAATAGAGTGGCGAAATCATTTAAATAAGGAGTGAGTAAAAATAAAATTTCTCCTACAATATTATGTATTCCTTCATGAGATAATGCCGCAATAAGAGCTACTTCAGGAAAAAAATTTTTCCCCATTTTTGAATCTAATACCGTTTGAAGTTCATCTACAGTTTCTATTGTATCTTTTTCTTCCATACAAAAAGGAAAAAAGGGAAGGGCTGAGAAAAATGAAGGCGCGATTTTTTCAATAAAAGTTTTAAAAGTCAATGAAAATTTCATTTTTTGTTTTTGGTCAGCTCATGCTACTGTTTTTTTATGTTTTTGGTGTCGTTTTATGAATTCTCTTTTTTCAGTATATCCGCAATTTCCTATTTCTTTTGTACAAGCAAAAGGAACTCGTCTTTTTGATATTGAGGGCGGAGAATATCAAGATTTTTATTCTGGAATTGGATGTGTAAATTTAGGACATGGACATGAAAAAATTACGAACGCTCTTATTTCGCAAGCCCAAAAAATAGGGCATATTTCTAATATTTTTCTGCATCAACACGCGATTTCCGCTTCTCAAAAATTAGCGTCTTATGCTCCATTTTCTGCAAAAGTTTTTTTTTGTAATTCCGGAGCCGAAGCAAATGAAGGCGCTTTAAAACTCGCACGTAAGTATTCAAAAACAAAAAAAGGAGAAAATGCTGTTGAAATTATTGCCTTCGAAAAATCGTTTCATGGGCGAACTATGGCAACCCTTTCGTGTACCGGAAAAACGAAAATGCGAGAAATGTTTGCTCCCATGCTTCCGACTGTTTATTTTGCCGAATATAATAATATTTCTTCGGTTCGTTCTTTGGTATCTTCCAATACTTCTGCCATTATTCTGGAAACTATTCAAGGAGAAGGAGGTCTTTCCACTGCAGATTTTTCTTTTTTACAAGAGGTACGATTGTTGTGTGATGAACACGATATTCTTCTGATTTTTGACGAAGTTCAAACGGGAACAGGGCGAACAGGAACTTTTTTCTCGTGTGAAAGTACGGGTGTTATTCCCGATATTATTACCTGCGCAAAAGGTATTGGTAATGGATTTCCTGTTGGCGCTTTTTTGGCAAAAGCAGGAATAGCTGAATATTTTGGAATAGGTGACCATGGCACTACTTTTGGAGGAAATCCACTCGCGATGTCTGTTGTTTCGGCGGTATGTGACGAAATAACTCCCGAATTTTTACAAATAGTGCGTGAAAAATCGGTAATATTCGATACTATATTGGGAGATATTCAAAAATCTTTTCCAGAAAAAGTGTTGGAATTACGTGGAAGAGGGTTTATGAGAGGACTTCTTTTGGAGGAAGGGTTGGCGCCCGTTGTTCAAAAAAAACTTCTTTTCGAGGAACATCTGATTACGTTACTTTCAGGGGAAAACCAAGTTCTTCGCCTTTTACCACCACTTATAAGTACTCCAGAAGAAATTCAAGAAGCAGGAGAAAAAATTAAAAAAGTTTTGGAAAAGTGTTAGTACTTGCATCTTGTTTTTTTGCCCGTAAAATATACTTTGTAACTTACAAAAAAACGCATGGGAATGGAAGATTTAGTATTAGGCGGTGCGGAAGGTGGTCAGGAACCTGGGAAAGAAACCAGTGCCGAGTCTGCTGAACGTGCTCGTGAGCAAAAGGCAAAAGCTGCCTCACAGGCAAAAAGAGATCAACAAAATGAACGAAGAAAAAAATCTCAAGATGATATTTTGGCTCAAATTATCGTACAGTTTTTAAAAAATCCAAGATATTCTGGATTTTTTCTGCTTATTGCGCGTGCACTTTCAAAAAATATTCCTTCGGACTTTTTACTCGCTATTTTAGCGCTTATTCATAAAGATTCCGCTCAAATTTTACAAGATAAAAATATCCCCAGAAAAAATCCTCCAAAATCTCATACATCTTCTTTTCCTCCAGAGCTTTCCTCTCCTTTATCCGAATGGACTATTCTTTTGTATTCTGTTTCTACCGCCGAACCACATCGCGTACTCGAAACAATTCTTGATGAAAGTTGGGAGTTGGATGTAAATATTGTTCAGTTGTGTTCATTGGTAGTGCGAGAATTCTTTTTCTTTAAAAAATTTGAAACGGAGTTTTCTCATATTCAACAATTTTCAGAAAATTTTTTAAAAACACTGTCTACTGATCTTGAAAATCAAATTCAAAATCAACAAATTTTAGAAACGCCAGAAGATGATTTTTAAAGGAGAATTGACATATTTTTTTAAAAAATTTTGATAACTTGTATTTTTGAAGAGTCTCCTGAGACGAACGGAAGAAAAAATATTTCATTTTTTTCTAAATTTAGACACCAATTTTCTCACACCTGCCAAAAGTTACACTTGCCGAAGTTATGCTTTCTCAATAACTTCTAAAAGAGTATCAGGGTTGAGGACTGTAAAAGAATGTATTGGGTAATGAGAAGCAAAAGAGGAAGGAATTTTTACCTTTTTCTGAGTGTTCCACTTCACTTCAAACGCTTCAAAATTTCCATCATGCTCCAATATGAGATCAATTTCTTGTTGGGCATAAGTCCTCCAAAAGTAAAAGGTTTCTGTTTTTCCAAAATTTCGTTTTCTTTTCCACATTTCTGCGATAAAAAAGTTTTCTAAAAGAGCACCTTTGTCATTTCTGAGAGATAAATCACTAAAATTATTAATAAGGGCGTTGCGGATTCCTGTATCGTAGAAATAGATTTTTTTTGTTTTTCGGATTTCATTGCGTTGATTTCTCGCGAGAGAAGGAAGAGTAAAGAGAATAAATGATTTTTCTAAAATGTGAATATAGCGTTCCACAGTATTTTTATTGCTTCCGACCGTATTGGCAAGTTCCGTATAAGAAACTTCATTCCCGAGCTGGTAACTAATAGCCTGAAGAATATTAAAAACGAGTCCAGAATTTTTTATCCCTTCAAAACTCAATATGTCCCGGAAAAGATATTTACTCGATAAATCTTTTAGGAGTTCTTTTGCTATTTCCCCATCTTTTAAAACAATTTCTGGGTACATACCATACAGAATGTATTTCTGAAGATTTGACTGGATCTGGAGGGTGGAATGAACAGATAAAATCTCATGGAGAGAAAAAGGGTAGAGAGTGAACTCTAAACTTCTTCCGGTTAATGGTTCTGCTAAAGAATTGGCGAGATCAAAGCTTGATGATCCAGTGGCAATCATTTGAACTTCTGGGAAAGCATCATGAAAAACTTTTAAAATTTTCCCGATATTGGGTATTGTTTGAGCTTCATCGAGAACGACAATATCCGCATCTCCAAAAAAACTTTTGAGTTCTATAACGCTTTTTTTAGGGATACTGGATTGGATAAAAAGATCTTCACAATGGAGAAAAAGATGTTTTTTTTCTGGATATTTTTCGAGTATCATGCGTGCCATAGTGGTTTTTCCTACTTGGCGAGCCCCATATAATACTATAATTTTCCCCTGAAACATCCATTTTTGTATCCGAAGAAAGAGATCTCTGGCAATCATAGTGTAAAAAAGTAATAAGACTTACTAAATTTATATAAAAAAAGATAAAAATACAATAAAATTTATAATTCTCAGGAGATAGAGAAAATAAGAAAAGGGATGGTGTATATTATAGAATAAATCGGCATTTCTTTTTCCGCACTACGAAGCCATGAAATAAATCTCTTGTGGAAAGGAGGAGAAAAGGCGTAGCGTATTACCGTAGGAGAGTAATAGAGAAATAATTACTCTTTTTTATATATATTTCACTTTTTTATGAACACACCAATTTCTGTAAAGATTTTTAGTGTAGTGTTTTCTTTTTTGTTGATTTTTCCGAGTGTTTCACCTGTGGTCTTGGCGCTGGTAGGGGAGGAGAAACGCCAGGAAACGAGAGAAGAGAAAGTAAAACAAGAAGAAGAGAAACACGAAGGACGGTTTAAAATTCATAAAAATGTTACTGCGAAGAAAGAAATAGAGATCCGTAGAAAATTGAAAGATTTTGAGAAAAAGGAGAAGAGCCCTGAAACAGAAGGGAAAATCCAGAAATTTCGGGAAGAACGACGAAAAATGAAATCTGGTGGAGAGACGCAAAATATTTTGTCTCTACGGGATGAATGGAAAACCCAAGAACAGACACTTGAAGATATTAACACGCAAATAAAAGCGGATTTTGAGAAAGCAGTTTCTGAGAATTTTACGGAAGAAGAGAAAACAGATTTGTGGAATTTGGAACCGAATTATTTGGCATCCAGCTTAGAAATTCCGAATGATGCCCAGTACCCAAACCAATGGGGGTTAAAAACGGTTTTCCCTGTACAGATGTTCTGGCAGAACGTCTCTACAACCGCTACCGTCATTGCCATTTTGGATACGGGAATAAGCACGACCCATGAAGATGCTCCACAAAATATTCAACCCGGATACGACTTCATCCAAAACGACGAAACACCTCAAGACGAAAACGGACACGGAACGGCAATAGCTGGGATTATCTCTGCTCAAACCAATAACCAAATAGGAATGGCAGGCGTGTGCCCGAATTGTACGCTTCTTCCCGTGCGCGTATTGGACGCAGATGGACTCGGAACATACCAAAATATAGCGGACGGAATAAAATACGCTACCGATCAAGGAGCCCAGGTAATAAATCTTTCTTTGGGAGGATCCTTCGCATCCCAAATATTGCAAGATGCCGTAACGTACGCCCAAAACAAAGGAGTGGTAATAGTGTCTGCTGGAGGGAATTACGGAAAAACACAACCCATGTACCCAGCGAGCTACGAAGGAGTAGTAGGAGTGGGATCTGTGAACGAAGAACAAATACATTCGACATTTTCTAATACAGGAAAACATATAGATATCTCCGCACCAGGAGAAAATATAGTAACGCTGAATAAAGACGGAGGATATAAAAGCGTAAATGGAACCAGTTTTAGCACGGCATTTGTGAGCGGTGTGGTAGGGGAAATGATGGCACAAAACACTATGCAAACGGGAAACTATATGGTAACCGCACTTTTGGCACACGCGAAAGATTTGGGAGATGCAGGACGAGATGACATTTTTGGGGCGGGACTGGCTCAATTTCCTTCTGTTTCTGGTGGGATGGGGGGTGGAACAGGGACACCTACGCCAAGCCCAAGTGGAACGCCAGTGGTAAATTCTGATTTGTATATATGGATAGAAGGTGATCCTGCTCTTATTGCTCCTCATCCAAGATCTGGAAGACAGGAAATGCTAGACGAAGTGTTGTACATTGACGGCTTACCACAATATACTACATGGGCAGATAACCTTGACCGACATAAAAAACGACTACGAGAATTTGAAGAACATATTCAAACAACCACCAGAGAAATACTTGCAGTAACCGTAACTGGAGATTTTTTAGATTATAAATTTGAAGAAGATATAAAAAAATATCAAGAAAAATATAATATTACCCCTTTATCGTTTGAGTATTCATGGCCACGGAGTGGACATACTTGGTATACGATGAATGAAAGCGGAGAATTGCAAAGTTCTTTCAGAGACTTTAAAAATAATGTTTATATCCCTATCCTTAAAAAAGATAATCCCCAGTGGAAAGAAGAGCTAGATAGTGGAATATACAATGGTTTAGAAAATGAAGATGGTACCAAAAGTGCGAATAAATCAATAGAGCTCTTGTTGAGTGCTCGCACCAAAGAACTGGAGTATCTACAAAAAGACACTACTACCTTTTTGGCATCGGGAATGAAATTCACGGGAAGCAAAGAAGATGTGCAACGATTTTTAAAAGAAAATCCTGATTTCTTGGTGGATGACATCGGAACCACTAAAAAAAAAATCTTGAATGGTTCATCAACCGAGTCAAATATTACACAGAAGTCACCTTCCTCATCATCAAGGTCATCATCCTCTCTTTCTACAGTCTCTTCTACAAACTCATTACCGGAACAGACCCCGATCATCTCCCAGGCGGCTTCCCTCCAAACCCTGGATGGTAAGGCAACTGTTCAAGAAGTAGGAAGCGAAATATCCGATTTTTTTACCTGGGCACCAGCGATGACCCATGTTTATTACACCCTTAAAGATAGAAAAAATGGGATTTTGGGAAGTAAATTCATGTGGACCAATCATAGTGGGTATACTGCAAAGCACTTCGGATATGAGCACGAATTGCGGGTAAACGATGTGGATGTGTTTGACTGCAAAGGAGCCATTGATGTGGATTATGATTGGGATTACCCCTATGATCCCGATTGGAACTTTAATCCAGAAAATACATTTCAGCAGGATCTGGATGAATGCCCAAAAGAGTCAACTGTATTATTTTCATCTGTAGCAGAACCAGAATATTATGTAGATACCCGCTTTCGGGATCTTTCAAAGCCTACTTTGGCTTTTGCCATTGGGCTCACGGACATGAGTAAAATACAGGATTATGAGTGGTATGATGTGCAATTTTTAGTGGAAGAGAGTGATCTTATCTATGAAGACGAAGTGACATTGGAGTATGTGCAAGAAATGACCCACTATGCTGATAATAGCCCGATAAATGACCCCAGTGGGCATTTTAATACAGAGATAGAGTTTTGTAACTATTATAAAAGCGATGAACGATATGCAGATGGAAAAATGTTGGAGCCTGTCGCCTGTATGTTTAAAAGTGATGGTCTCATTACCAGGCGAGAAATCATAAAAATGGGAGAAAATGGTCAATTTAATGCAACAGGCTTAGTGGGACTCATTTATAGAGCAGAAACAGATGATACTATTGTTGATCCTGTTATTACTAATGCTATTCGAGCCGTGTACTACAGTCAATCGAACTACGATGCGGGAGGAAACCTTTCCGATGTCTTTAATAAACTGGGGCTTCCTGCCGATTTTGGGGGTGGAAAATATGTGCATCCATGGGGAGATACTTATGTGCAAGATTTTTCCCAAGGAAATGCAAATCTCCCACGATTTGGAAATGGAAAAACCGCTATTATTTATAATAAAAACCTTCAACAGGCGTTTTTATTGCATGGGAAAATTTTAGAATTTTACACACAAAATAACGGAGGATTTGCATACGGAGCGCCTACTTCATGGGAAGCAAACGGCGTGCAATACTTTACCAACGGATACATTTACATTGCAAAAGACGGAACCGCGAAATGGCAAAATCCTAAGGAAACGCTTCCTGCCAGCGAAGTATATAGAGATATAAAGTCAGATGATTGGTATTGGAAAGAAGCAAATAGCCTCTTAACAAAAGGTATTCTTACCCCAAAGATAGAGTTTAAAGGAGGAGACGCAACTAGTAGGGCAGAAGTGTTAAAAATGGCATACACAGGAAGTGGACAAACACCAGGAAGTCAAACGAACGGAATAGATTCCGAATTTTATGATGTAGACACAAACGATAATAATCAATGGTACCGGTTTTATGCACCCGATGCGAAAGCGAAGAAGTATATAACGGGGAAAAATTCCTGTATAACCAGTACTTGCAGTGTAGATGACTCTTCTACTACCAAATGTTTTTGTCCGGATGACCCAGTTACCCGTGCCGAAGCCACAAAAATTATTCTGAATGTGTTTCATGCGGTCCCTACGGGTCCCGTTCCTCCGGTGCGCATATTTTCCGATGTAAAAATAGATGATTGGTTTTTCTCATTTGTGTATTGGATGAAAAACATGCAAGTGATAGAAGGATATGAGGATGGAACCTTTAAACCGATGAATAATATTAACCGAGCAGAGATGGTGAAAGTTATCAACCGAATGCTTCAGCATATACCAAAAGTGGGTGACCAAAGTCTTTCTGGAGAGTCTCTTTCTGCCCAAAGTTTGAGTACAGAACAAATTTCTGCCCAATCGCTTTCTCCTACATCTATTACCACGAGTATTGGCTACGAATACGAACAACCCATAGCAGACGAAACGAACCTTCACGCTCCGGATCCCCTTACCCTTACCCCACAAAATACCACCATTATCAACCAAACCACCAAAGCCACTCAACCAACAACCCTACAAAATAATACAGTTACCATAAAAGACACCGAAACCCTTACTATTTCCGCTCCTCAAACGGATGCGGACACCGACCAATTGTTTGGGTTTTGGAACGCAGACGGAGGAAGTTTTGCCAGTACCGATGTGAATTTTAATACGGTTACATGGACTCCCCCAAAAAATACTACTGGAACAAATGAAACATTTACTCTGTTTCTTACCCAAGGGGATGGAAGAGGATACGTGGGAGAAAGTGAGTTTACGGTAACGGTGGCAAAAAGTGTACCAGCAGGAATAGTTTTGGTTCCCACCATGCACGCCGTAAGTGCCGGAGGAAGTTGGAACACATATACCACTTGGCAAGAGAATGCTGGAAAAAATTGTAATATTGCAAATACCTGTAAATTACCAACAGAGAGTGATGTAGTGGAAATAAATGGAACGGTAACGGTTTCAGGTGATTTTAAAATAGCAGGATTATTGGTGAATATAGGAAGTACTTTCCAGTCAGATAATTACTACGCAGGAAGAAATCTGACGATTGCAGGAAATGTGAGTAATGCAGGAAAAATTCAAAATGGAGGAGCACCATTGTATGTACAAGTGAGTGGGAATATAGAGAATACGGGGATATGGGGAGCAAATCTTTCTCTCGTACGATCCTCCACAGGCAAAGTTTTTACAGGGATGGAAAAAATTTCAGGACTTGTATCTCTTGGAAATGATGTTGAACTTTCTGGAGATACTGTATTTAACAGGCTTAATTTAAATGGAAAGAAACTCTTGATTCCGAGTCCATTCCACGGAGAAATAAATTCTGAGGAAGGGGGTGGAGAAATAAATGGAGGAGGAACGGTAACAATAAAAAGTCTGCAAGGAAGTGTGAGTGGAAATATTTCCGAACTCAAAATTAAAACACTTTTGTATGG
>CAIRYL010000071.1 GCA_903882825.1 uncultured Candidatus Peregrinibacteria bacterium
AAAAAATAAATTTTCTTCAAAAAAAACTTACTGAAGAGGTTTTACAAAAAATAGAAAAAATTCCTGGAGTTTCAAAAGTATCCAGAGAATATCCAGTAGTAGTTCCTGCAACCGCAGAAGCAGATATTATCCCATTCCCCATCGATTTTTTCTTTATTAAAGGGATTGATGCGTCTCTTTTCCAAAAAGAATTTCCAGATGAAAAAGGATTTATCGACGACCCCAATGCACCACTTCCAGTTTTTCTTTCTCCTTTTGCCCTTGATTTTCTCAACTCATTTTCCGCATCAATCCCTGGATTTTCTGGATTTGACCCAAAATCAGTAGTTGGGGAAACAGGAGAAGTAACTTTTGGGAAATCTTCATTTTTTCCACTTATTTCTAAAAAAAACACTATTACCCGTAAAATAAAAGTAGTAGGACTGTCTCAATATGCGCCTCTTTTAGGGATTGCAATTCCTCTTTCTACCGCAATAGAACTCAATAAAACAATAGAAGGAATAGACAATTCTTCGGAAATTGAATATTCTCGATTTTTTGTACATCTCCAATCTTCAGAATACCTTTTTTCTGTTCAAGAAACACTGAGAAGTATGGATTTTTTAGTCTCATCAGAACAAGAAAAAGCAGAAGAACTTTCTCTTTCTTTACTCATTATCCAAGGAGTGTTGCTCTTTTCTTCATTTTTACTCCTGATACTTTCATCACTTTTTTTATTTTCCACGCTTTCCCTTTCAGTACTCGAACACCAAAAAACTATTGGGATATTACGGGCGTTGGGTACCCCAAAAATAACCATTTCTACTATTTTTCTGGTGCAAGGAATGATGATTTCTATAAGTGCTTTTATAATAGGAATTGCTTTTGGATTTTTTATAAGTATTGAAGCCAATGATTTTATTTTACGAAATATCCCGAATCTTTCATTTATTCCGGAATCAATTTTTTTATTTTCTTGGAAAATCCCACTGTTTCTTTTTGGAATTATTGGAAGTATTACTCTTATTTCTACGTTTTTTCCTGCTCGAAGAGCCTCAAATATGAATCCACTCCATGCTATTTTAGGATAAGGAAGATTGATAAAAAAATCTTGTTTTCTTGCATCTTCGCTTCTCTTCTTCCACAATAGCGATAGATTTTTAAAAAACCCATGAAGATTCCTTTTATTATCACTAACTTTAAAAATTACCCATCCGCTATTGGAAAAAATGCGGAATTATTAACAGAAATCCATAAATCTGTCGCGCAAAAAACGAATAAAAATCTTGCGGTTGCCGTAAGCCAGATGGATATTGCATATATTGCAAAAAAATATGGGAATGATATTCCGATATTTGCACAACATGTTGATAATGCCGAAATGGGAGCTTCTACTGGAAAAATTGTTCCAGAATATCTGAAAAGTATTGGAGTCACTGGAACACTGTTAAATCATTCAGAACACCGATTCCACAATTTTAATGATCTGGGATTAGCAATAAAAAGCGCAAAAAAAGCAGGGCTTATAACAGTGGTTTGTTGTGAAAATGTAGAAGAAGGATGCAGTATTATGACCCTTTTTAATCCAGATTTTATTGCAGTAGAACCTCCAGAGCTGATTGGTGGGAAAATTTCAGTTTCCACGGCTCGTCCATCGCTTATTTCGGAAAGTGTACTTCAAATTGGAAAAGGAAAAGTTTTGGTAGGTGCTGGAATAAAAACAGGAGAAGATGTACGCATCGCCATAGAAAAAGGAGCTATTGGAATTCTTTTGGCAAGTGGAGTAACCACTGCGGAAAATCCAGCAGAAGTATTAGAAAATTTGGTCAGGAGTATTTCACCTTTTTAAAATATGCTTACGCTCGTTATTGATAATTTTGATTCATTTGTTTTTAATCTTGTTCAATACATTGGAGAATTAGGAGGAAATCCAAAAGTAATAAGAAATAATGAAATGACATTTTCCGAAATTCAAAATCTTAATCCTACTCATATTGTTATTTCTCCTGGACCTGGAAACCCAGAAGAACAAGAATATTTTGGAGTATGTGCAGAAGTAATCGCAAAACTTGGAAAAACTATTCCTCTTTTAGGGGTTTGTTTAGGTCATCAGGGAATTGGAAGTGTATTTGGAGGGAAAATTATCCCCGCTCCAAACATTATGCATGGGAAAACTTCTCTTTGTACACACGATGGGAAAGGAATATTAAAAGATATCATAAATCCTCTGAGAGCTATGAGATATCATTCCTTGTGTGTTGATCCTCAAACATTACCTGAATGTTTAGAAGTAAGCGCCATTTCAGAAGATGGAACTCTTATGGGCATAAGACACAAAAAATATCCTATTCATGGTATTCAATTCCATCCAGAATCTATTGGTACACCAGGCGGGAAAAAAATTATTGAAAATTTTTTATCAATAAAAATGAAGTAAGAGTTTCTACAGTTATATACTATATAAACCCCACTTTTTAGACACCAAAAAAGTTACACCTGCCCCAACTTTACTTTTTAGCAACTTTTTTCTCACACCTGTCTAAAAATTTAGGGTTAATGGACAAAAGTAGGGTGGTAAAAAAGGGATTGGAGGCAGTTGGGAAGAGTGTTAAGGTGTAATTTTTTATGAAGAAAGTTAAAAAAATGCCCAGAATGTAGTTCATACCGTGTACAAAAATGGGGAAAA
>CAIRYL010000072.1 GCA_903882825.1 uncultured Candidatus Peregrinibacteria bacterium
TATTATGAAATGTCCATCGTGTTTTTTAGAAATGGAACAAATAATGGTAAAAAACCATTATCGCACACTGGAGTTTGAGGTTGAGGTTTGTCATCATTGCCATATTTTCTGGTTTGATCACAATGAAGAGCTTATTTTAAACCCAAAATCAGCACTTCGGCTTTTTGAAAAAATAAACTCCAATTCCGATATTTCTGCAAAAATACAAGGAAATCCCTGTTGCCCACAATGCGCACAACCGCTCCGTACCGCACACGACAAAAGCTCAAAAGGATCTGCTTTCTCATTTTTAGAATGTAGAGAGCACGGAAGCCTCTTTTCGTTTTTAGATTTTTTGAAGCTCAAAGATTTTATTACTCCATTATCAGAAGAAGATCGAGAAAATATGAAAGCCAGACTCCATTTTGTGCAATGTACATCATGTGGTGCCAGTGTGAATTTAGATATACACGAAAAATGTCCGTATTGTAGATGTGAAATTTCTTTTTACGACCGAAATGCGGTCATCAAAAAAATACAAGAAATTGCAGATATTCCGGAAATTGAGTAAAAAACTCTAAAAAAATAAAATAAAGTATTACCACGAAGCCAAAATTTCCGACTTCTTTTTTTCGTGTTCTTCCTCCGTAATAAGCCCGTCATCTTTTAATTTTTTAAGAACCAATAATTTCTCAGAGGGATTCGGTGCAGAAGGCTCCGAAGCGGTGGGTGTAAAAGTATTCGGCATTACTCCCCCATTCATCATTCCACCGTTCATCATTCCCATTGCCATACTTTGCCCTAATCCAATCCCCGCACCCATTCCCACTCCTGCTCCTGCAACGCCTCCTTCGTTTTTTGCGGCATCTCGAAGCGCAGACAATTGTTGTAAATGAGCGAAATTTACGCCTGCCGACTCCGCTGCACGAGTTTCTGCAGTCACACTCGCAATACGCTCTATAAGTTCTTGAGTTTTTTCGTCAAAATTTGTAGAAGCAATTCGAAAATCAGTAAGAGCAAAACCCAGATTATCAAACATCACCGAAATTTTTTCTTTCGTCGCAGAAGAAAGTTCTTCACGGTGCGTATCAATTTCTAAATATGCATATTTTGCCGTTCCTAAAATATCGGCAATAGGCTCTACCATTCTTTCAAACAATGTTTCTCGAATATTTTCTAAAGTATACAGCGGTTTTGATCCCACTACATTTGTAAAAAATAATTCTGGATTCGTAATTTTAAAAGAAAAATTCCCAAATGCACGAAGAGAAACCGGAAATTTATAAAAAGGATCCATATACTTTACAGGAGTATTGGTTCCCCATTTTTGATTTAAAAACTCAGTTTTCCAGAAAAAATAAATTCCTGTTTTATGCTCGCTTTCAAAAGCCTGCATAAATTTTGAAAGTGTTGTTAAAAAGGGAATATTATCGGTTTTTAACGTATACAGTCCTGCATCCGTATGGATTGCCTTTATTTGCCCTTCGTACACAAAAATAACTCCTTGTCCTGGCTTTACAATCAGTTTTGAAACATTTTTTATTTCATCTCCATTTTCACTCCATAATTCAAAAAGCTTGTTTTCTTCGGGCATTTCCCACTCAATCACCGACCGCATTTGTCTTTTTAATCCCCGTAATGGTGCCCCACCATATTTATTATTAAACCCAATAACGGCATCAATACCGCCCTCAAGCGCAGAAAGTATTCCCATAAAAAAGTGATTATATTTTTTTGGAGTTATAGTATCAAAAAACCCTGTAAAAAGAAAGATATTGTTTGGAGAAAGGCTTTTACTCTTTATTTTTTTAAATTTCCAACATTTTGTTTTTATGGCACAATAAAGAGAGTTTTTAAAAAAAATATGGTTTCTCAACAATTACTGGTTTCTGAAGATTTTGCAGGAAA
>CAIRYL010000073.1 GCA_903882825.1 uncultured Candidatus Peregrinibacteria bacterium
CCTATCTTTCACGTAACCCCAAGCTGCTTCTCCATGATAGTATTGCCCACCTACTCCTTGGTAGAGTGTCTCCAAAGTCGCTTGGATTCTAATGGCTTGTGCTCTGCTTGGATAATAAAACATGACGCGAATGGGGACATAACCAGTATCTGAAATTACTTGAATCCTGGTATGCTCCTTGGTGATATGGTCTCCGTCGGTTGTTGCATCCTTCCATTTGATTTCAAGGGCATCGTTTCCGATGAGACAGTCGATCTCAAAAGTCTTTGGCCGTTGGCCACGTGTGTTCGAAATTCGTAATGAGCCGGAATCGGGGAATGCGTCCTTAAAACAAAGTTTTGAAGCCTCTTCGAGAAATGAACCCGCATATTTGTACAAAAAACGACCGTTATTTTGATACACATCGATTAGGTGTCCTTCTGCTTCTTGCACCCCGAGCACGCGATAAATGAGGTAATGAGAAATGTCGTCGCCTTGCATTTCAACAACTCGGCCATCAATTGCGGATTTGAGTCGATCCGCATACTTGTCGGCGATGATTTTAATCTTTTCTTTGGTTGTCATGACACCTCAGTTGGTTATGATTTTAGGCTAACGAAAAAAACAGGCGCGGAACCACTGAGCATGCCTGCAAGGCCGCTGTGCATTTTCCCGTCGCCTGAATTGACTGGTTAGCAGAAGATCCTCCTTCTTATGCTTGTTTTTCTGCTCAAACCTCCCGGAGTTCGGTTAGCAATTTTATGCCGTTAAGAATCTCTGTTATTCTATTTTCTGAAACCTGCCCTATTTTCTCAACCAAATCACTTTTGTTGACTGTGAAAATTTGAGAAATATTGACAACGCTTTGTTTAGGAAGATTTGCTTCACCCTGATTCAGCAGGACATTGCCAGGCGCCTTTGCCCGTTTAAGGTTTGAGGTAAGGGAACAAACGACAACTGTGTTTATTCGGCTGGAATTAAATAAATTGTTTTGAATCACGATATGGGGATGACGATATCCTGGCTCCGAACCCGTGGGTTCAGTAAGATCAACCCAATATATTTCACCCTGTTTCGTTACCATGGCTCTTGCAATTCTGGAAGCCCTCTCAATATCATTGGAAACACCAGAAGTGGTATCATTAAAAATAAGCTTTTCAGACGCAAGTCCGCCTAACAATACACAAATTTCTTCAAAATACTGCTGACGAGTAGTATGATATTTTTCCGATTCTGGAGAAATATGAGTAGATCCCAAGCTTCGTCCACGAGGAATAATCGTTATTTTTTGAACAGCATCAGGATGAGGTAATAAATGAGCGACCATTGCATGACCTACTTCATGATACGCTGTCATTTTTTTCTCTTGTGGACTCATCACCAAACTTTTTCGCTCACTTCCCATTACTACCCTGTCCATTGCTGCATTAATATGGGCAAAAGTAATTTTTTTATTTTCTTCTCTCGTCGCAAAAATAGCAGCCTCATTCATAAGATTTTCAAGATCTGCACCCGAAAATCCAGCAGTTCGTGCTGCAATTTTTTGAATATCTACTTCTTTTGCTAACGGTTTTCCTTTGCTATGCACCTCTAAAATTTTCTCACGATCATGAATCGTAGGATTATCAACATTAATACGTCTATCAAATCGCCCTGGTCTGAGGAGTGCTTTATCTAAAATGTCAGGTCTATTGGTGGCCGCCACTACAATAACACCCGTCTCATTCTCAAATCCGTCCATTTCTGTAAGAATTTGGTTTAATGTTTGCTCTCTCTCATCATTTCCTCCAGAAAATCCCATACTTCTTTGGCGTCCAACAGCGTCAATTTCATCAATAAAAACAATAGACGGTGCGCTTTTTCTGGCATTTTCAAAAAGAGAACGAACCCGAGATGCCCCAACTCCTACAAACATTTCTACAAATTCAGAACCAGAAATTGCAAAAAATGGGACATGTGCCTCCCCTGCTACTGCTCGTGCCAGAAGGGTTTTTCCTGTACCTGGTGGTCCAATAAGAAGTACTCCTTTAGGAATTTTGGCCCCCATTTTTATAAAACGTTGTGGTTTTTTTAAAAAATCAACTACTTCCTGAAGCTCAAATTTTGCTTCATCCGCTCCAGCCACATCTTTAAATGTTGTTTTTGGTTTAATAGGCTCTAACGACTTCCCTCCTCTTCTCCCAAAAGGGAATCCTCCGCCTGCATTTCTCATAGAAAAAACGAGTAACCCTACAATAATAAGAATCGGCAACAAACTCAGAAATAAATCAGACCAAAATTTTGATGATTTTGTGCTCACTATTTTTACATTCGTTATTTTATTAATTTCTGCATTATCAAATCCTAAATCTTTTGGAACAGTATTTTCCCCAACGACAGCCATAATTTTTGAATCATCCGCCAGTGTCGCGAGTGCATTTTCACCAATGAATTCCACACTTTTTATTTGTTTTTCGGTATACACACGCTGAAGCTCTGAAAGAGGAACTTCTTTCGCGTTTTCTACCGGGTCTTTTCCACCCCAAATTTGCAACACCATCATGGCTGCAAAAACCCCAATTGCCAGCTGTATCCACGCAGAATATGGTGGTTTTCCACTTCCATCAGCATTTTTATTCCTATTTTCTTGAAATTTTTTATAACGGTCTTTAATACTATTATACTGTTTTTCTAAAGAATTCAGCTCTTCCAAAATAGTATTCATTTCTTTCATTTCATGCTCCTCTGATTTTTTTTGAGCATCTTTTTTCTTTTTATCCGAAATGTCATTTTCTTTTATTGGAGGTTCAAACGATGGATCTGGAGAATTTGGCATGCAAAAAATATGTAAGAAGAACAGAAAAATTGTCTCAAATTTTTAAGGAAAGGGAAAGCAGAGAAAAAGAGTTTTTTCAGGAGAATATTTTTTCTTGGAATTTTAAAATACTATTTCGGAATATTGAGATGTTGCGCATGTATTATTTGAAGAAGATGAAGGGATAGGGAAAAAATAACACTCTATTTTTTGGAATCTCTCGCAATAACCATGGCACCACTTCGTACGAGTTCTTTTAATCCAAATGGACGAAGAATTTCAATAAACGCTTCAATACGTTCTGGCACGGTAGAAAGCTGAAAAGTTACTGTTTCTGCCGAAATATCTACAATATCTGCATGAAAGGATTGAGAAAATTGTAATGCTTCAGATCGATTTGATCGGGTCACATGGATTTTTATAAACAACGACTCATGAATAACCATTTCATGCTCTTTTAATTCGGAAACTTTGAGAACATTAATCAGCTTATGGAGTTGCTTTGTCACCTGTTCGGTATAACTCGGATCTTCTAACACAATGGTCATACGAGAGAAATTTGAATTCTCTGTTCGTGCGACTGTCAGAGAATCAATATTAAAATTTCTCCTTCGTAAAAGAGAAGAAATTCTATTCAGAACACCTGTTTTATTCTCGACTGTTACGACAATAGCGCTTTTTTCTGGAATCACGAGTAAAAGAGAAAATAGAAAAGTGAAAATATACTACCGTTGAGAAAGAGAAAAAAAAAGAGAAGTTTTCTCTTTCTACAAAACGGTTGCACCATCACTTTGTCTCGTGTTACCGTACATGAGCTTTCATTTACAAAGGGTGATTCAAAAAATTCGAACCGCGCAGGTTGCAAAACACCTCGGAGTGTCTTCTCGACAACTTCGGGAAATTATCTCTGAAGTAAATTTTGGTATCAAACCAACAGATCGAGAAATTCCTTTCGCAATAGCATCCGGAGTCATTCGATTTGCTTCTAAAAAATTAGGGATTGAATATGTTCCCCTAGAGCTTTCTTCTCTTTCTGATGAGCCATTGGAAGATGAAATTGGAGGAGTCACACCCGTTATAAAAATAGAAGAAGAAGCCCCAAAAAGAGTTTCTTTTTCGGCATTAGAACAATTACGAAATATTGGAACACGTGGAAAAGAAGATATGGAACGTCAACAACAAAAGAAAAAAGAAGAGGAAGAAGAGAAAAAAAAGGCAGAAGCACAAAAAACACAAGGACCAAAAGTTCTTCGAAAAATAGAAATTTCGCCTGCTGCCACCGCAGATGCGCAAAGAAAACGTATAGAGAAAGAAGCAGAACGGAAACGGAAAAAAGAACAAGAAGAGGAAACCCTTTTGGAAAGAAAATTACAGAGAAAAAGACGACAAGATGAAATTTTTAAGAAAAAAGAAGGAATGGTAGAAATTCCATCGGAATTAACGGTGAAAGAATTTTCAGAAAAAATTGGAATTCCGGTTCCACAAGTAATTTCTACACTCCTAAAAAACGGAATGCCAACCACTATCAATCAACTCATTGATTTTGATACCTGCTCCATTATTGCAGAAGAACTGGATGTCCATGTAAAAAAAGAAGAATCCACGCTTTCTTCTGAAGATATTGCGAGAGGAGATCTTTCGAAATTATTGGTAGATGATCCTGAAAATCTCAAACCTCGTCCTCCGGTAATTGTGGTAATGGGGCATGTAGATCATGGAAAAACAAGTATTTTAGATTCTATTCGAAAAACAAAAGTGGTATCTGGCGAATCAGGTGGCATTACACAGCATATCGGGGCATATCAAATCGTAAAAAATGGTCAAGCTATTACTTTTCTCGATACTCCTGGACATGAAGCTTTTACTTCTATGAGAGCGAGAGGTGCAAAAACAGCAGATATTGCTATTTTAGTCGTCGCCGCAGATGACGGCATAAAACCACAAACAATCGAAGCTATTAACCATGCAAAAGCAGCAAATCTTCCCATTATTGTAGCCGCTAATAAAATAGATAAAGATCAAATAAATCTGGATCGTCTTCGAGGAGAACTCACCGAACATGGACTCAGACCAGAAGACTGGGGAGGAGAAGTACCGTTTATTCCTGTTTCAGCACTCACGGGAAAAGGTATTGAAGATCTTTTAGAAATTATTCTTTTACAAGCAGAAATATTAGAACTCAAAGCAAATCCGAATCGTCTTTCAGTAGGAACGGTTATTGAGTCTCATTTGGATCCTTCTTTAGGACCAGTGGCTACCATTTTAGTAAATACTGGAACAATGCACGTTCGAGATCTTTTTGTTCTCGGAACAACATTTGGTCGTATTAAAACCATTATTAATGATGAAGGGAAAAGTTTAAAAAAAATTCTTCCTTCTGGAGCTGCTCGAATTTCTGGAATAGACGGTATCCCAAATCCAGGAGATATTTTTCAAACGGTGCCAAATGAAAAAATTCTTCGTCAAAAACGTGAAGAAATAGAGAATCTCTCTCTTCAGGATAAAAAAACAGGGATGGGAATGGCAGAATTAGTGAAAAATATAAAAAATGGAAATATGAAATATCTGAATCTCGTCGTCAAAACTGATACGATTGGTTCTCTGGAAGCCATTGAACAGGCACTTTCAAAGCTTGGGAATGACGAAGTACGAGCAAAAATAATACACTCCGCAGTTGGAGGCGTATCAGAAAATGATGTAATGATGGCAGCCGCATCCCAAGGAATGGTTATTAGTTTTCATGTAAAAACTCCCTCATCAGTTCGACAAATTTCTGAACGAGAAGGGGTAGAGATCAGAAACCATCAAATTATTTATAATCTTACGGAAGAAATTTTTGGTATTTTAGAAGGCATGTTAGAACCAGAGGTCGTACAAACAGTTACCGGAATATTAGACGTAAAAGGAGTATTTTACTCAAAAGGAAAAATGCGAATTGTAGGAGGAAAAGTGAGAAACGGATATTTTATGGCACCACAAAAAGTTCGGATTTTTCATGGTGCAGAATTATTGCAAGAAGCCAGACTCTCTCTTATTCAACACTTTGAAGAAAAGATAAAAGAAATAAAAGCCCCTCAAGAATGTGGACTTCAATTAGAAGGCATCGTAACAGAAATAAAAGAAGGAGATCGCATTGAAGGATTTACCGAAGAAACACTTCTCAGAAAACTATAAATATTTAAATTTTTTCTGAAGCATTTTATTGCTTCTGAAAAAGGGAATTATTTGCTTTTAAGAGAGAATTTTGATAATATAGAAAGATAATTTTTCTTTAGAAAATGAAAGAATGTTCGATTAGTCTTCCTGCAGACTTTTACTTTAATGCTTCCCTCAGAAGTATTTCAGAATGCATATTCACATATGCAGGTTTCGATACAAGGACGATCCAAAGGCTTGTCCTGGTTATTGATGAAATATTCATGAATGCCGTAAAATATGGATCAGATGGACCGGAAGATGATATTCATATTTCTTTTGAGTGGGAAAAAGGAGATTATATAAAGGTAAAAATAGAAGATGAAGGAAAACAACTCACACATACCGCAGCAGAAGAACTCAAGAAAAAAATGAATAAAGAGTTTCTCAATCATAATCCCTCTAAATCAAGCGGACGAGGTCTCGCCCAAATTGTACTCAACCTCACCGATCACCTTCAAATTACACAAAGTAGCTTTGGGGGTATTGCCGTTACTTTTTTAAAACGAGTTTCAGCTTCTTCCCAAAAAATGAATGAAATAGCGGGAGAAATGACAAAAGAACTATAAACTCTCTTTTTGAAAAAAATTATCACAAATTCTCTACCGTTTTAAATCTCGAATTCTTTTCTTTATGAAGTTTTTACGTGCCACAGTTACTCGGAAATTTATATCCTTTATCCTGTTTCTTGCGATAGGCATACTCATTGGGTATTTTGGGCTACGATATTTTGGAATTACACAACTTTCATTAATTTATTTTTACGCAGGGGTTCTCGTTCTTTTCCTTTTTATTTCAGCATTTTTTCTCTTTTCATTTGGACTTCCTTTAGAACGACTGGCACGCGAAGTAAAACTGTTACTCACCGGTCAAAAATATACCCGTGTAACGCCTTCTACCATTGATGAAATTGGAGTTTTTACGTATTTTTTTAATGAAATTACACATAATCTTGAGAAAATTTCAAAAGATATTCTAAAAAATGAACGACTCACTTCTGAATTGGGGATTGCGAGTAAAATTCAAAGAGATGTTCTCCCAAAAAGTGCTCCCCCTGTTGAAGGTTTAGATATTATTGCAAAAACAACCGCAGCAGCCGAAGTAGGAGGTGATTCTTTTGACTTCATTAAACAAGGTATCAATACGTATATTTATATTGGAGATGTCACTGGGCATGGTGTTCCTGCAGGTCTCGTGATGATGATGGTAAATACACTTATTCACGTATTTTCAAAACATAATTACACACCTCAACAAATGTTGGTAGAAACCAACAAAATTCTTTTAGAAAAAATTTCTGGACAACGCTTCATGACACTCTTACTGCTCCGATGGGAAGAAGAACAAAAAAAAATGTTTTGGACTGGGGCTGGACACGAACACCTTTTAGTATACAGGGTAGAAACACGAGAAGTAGAACTTTTACGAGGAGGTGGAATTGCCCTGAGAATGGCTCCTAATATTGAACATATTATTAAAGAACAAGAAATAAAAAATCTCAAGATCAATGATGTAGTTCTCCTGTACACAGACGGAATTACCGAAGCCAAAAATCCTGATGGAGAAATGTTTACAGTAGGCAGGCTGGTAGAAGCGTTAAGAGATACTGGACACCGAAATAGTGCTGAAGCAATTTTTGATGCTATTTCAGAAAGATTTTCAAATTTTGTTTTAGATACTCCTCAAGAAGATGATATCACCATGATTATTGCAAAACGTGTAGAAGAAGGACACACGAAACGTACTCCTATAAAACTGGTTATTAACTCTGTAAAAAAGAAAGATAAACGAAATAAATGGAGTTGGAATGACAATGACGACGAAAATCCAGAATAACGCATACAAAAAAAAGCCCGAAATGGGCTTTTTTTTGTATGTTATTTATTTTCTATTCCGTCACTTCGCTCTCTTTTTCAAATTTTCTATGAAAACGATCTCCTAAATATACCCAAACTTTTACACCAATTGTTCCATAACTCGTTTCTGAACGTTCTTCACAATATTGTATATCTGCACGAAATGTATGAAGAGGAACAGTTCCATCGGAAAAAAATTCACTTCTCGCAATCTCTGCTCCTGCTAAACGACCAGAA
>CAIRYL010000074.1 GCA_903882825.1 uncultured Candidatus Peregrinibacteria bacterium
GTATGCAGATACTACTGAAGCACCTACTACTCCTACTGTTGGAAGAACAGGAATAATATCATTTGGATTTACTTGGTATCCAATAGTGACTTCTGCAGTATGTCCTGTACTAGAAGTAACGAGTACATGATATACATGTGCTCCTACTGTCTTTGATTCTGTATTCGTAGCTCCTGTAACGACTCCTGATACTGGAACAACAGTGGTTCCATTTACGGTTACTTTTGCATCGTTTGCTACATTAAACTGTACTCCACTCGCAAATCTCGTTTCTGCTCCTGATACAGTGTATGCAGATACTACTGAAGCACCTACTACTCCTACTGTTGGGATGACAGGAACTCCAGGTATTGAAACTGTAAATTCTATAATTCCAGAGGTTGTCATTACATTTGTTGCTACATCTTGGCATCGTACATAATACTGGTAATTTGCATTTGAAAGACTGGTTAATGCAACAGAATGAGCAGTAGAACCAGTGGTTGTAAATGGAATCATTGTTCCATATATTTGATCAGTTGTTCCATAGGCACATGTTGCATTTTCATTGGTAGTAACAGAAAGTGTTACATTCCCATCGGTATCCGTTCCATTTGGCGAAGACGCCACCACTACTGGTTTTACAGTATCCCAAACTAATGTCATTTCATCATATGCAGTATTACCTGCATTATCCGTAATAGTCAGACGAAGAACATACGTACCATCTACATTTGCAGAAAGAGAAGTATCTTCAGTATTTGATGACCCAAAAGTTACCACTCCCCCTACTGGACCAGACTGTTTTGTCCAAAGATAAGATGCAATACCAGATGCTATTCCAGGAACCTCATCACTCGTTGTTGCATTTTGAACAATTGGAGCGTTAATAGTGGCATCAGAACCAGCATTTACGAGAGGATTTACTGTATCTACTTTAATCGTATCATTCGCAGTAGTTGTACTCGCATTCCCAGCAACATCTTTCGCTTTCGCTTCAAATGTAGTAGTTCCTTCTGTAGATATTGTTACAGGTGCGGTATACGCAACCCATGTTACTCCAGAATCTGTACTATATTCATATCCAGATACTCCAGATCCTCCTACATCTGTACTATTATTTACTGTTGCTACAACCACAGTCTTTGACCATGTCCCCGCTACGTATACTCCAGGATTCGCATAGGTAATCGTTGGAGTTGTAGGATTCGTTTTATCAATCTTTATCGCACCAGAAGAAACTGTTGGACTCTGTGTATTGGTCGCAGTATCTATTGAGAAAAATCGTACATAGTTCGTAGCAGATTCCGTAGAAACCGTTACTCCAATAGGAGTAGTTCCTACAACCGTTATCCCAACAGATGGATCACAAGTATTTAATGTATCTACGCAATATTTCGTATCTGTTACTCCAGAAGTAACATCCGCAGGGGTAATCGTATATGTTACATTCCCTGTATACCATCCACTTAATCCTGCTGTACCAGCAGTAATAGCTCCACTCGTAACAGGATTTACTGTATCTACTTTAATCGTATCATTCGCAGTAGTTGTACTCGCATTCCCAGCAACATCTTTCGCTCTCGCTTCAAATGTAGTACTTCCTTCTGTAGATATTGTTACAGGTCCTGCATATGCAACCCATGTTACTCCAGAATCTGTACTATATTCATATCCAGATACTCCAGATCCTCCTACATCTGTACTATCATTATTTACTGTCGCTACAACCGCAATCGTTGACCATGTCCCAGGTACGTATGCTCCAGCATAGGTAATAGTGGGTGTTGTAGGAGCAACAGTATCAATAGTAATAGTTGCATTTTGAACGATAGATTCATTTAAAGCGTTATCTCTTACTTTTGCATATACTGTTTTAACTCCATCTACATTAACACATCCTGCACCAGTTTTTACATCAAAACTACTATATGTCCCGCTATATGATGCCCATGAACTCCAAGAGGTATTATCACAACTAAATGCCATATCTTTTAATCCAGCAGTAACATCGGTTGCTCCTACCAGTGTAATAGTGGGAGTAGTATCATTGCTGGGACTTGCAGGAAGAGATATACTCGCTAATACTGGTTTGGTATTATCAATAGTAAAAGCGCCTGTTGCACCCAGAAGATCTGTACCTGCAACTAAGCGTAAAGTATAATCACTGCCATCTCCAACTGCATCTCCACCGTACAAAGCAGTGGTATTAAAAGGAATAGTCGCAGTTCCACCACTGAAAAGTCCATTAATAGTAGATGAGACCGACCACCATGTCCCAACATCTTGCAATGGAGAATTATATTGCAATGCTAAATTTACTTTAGCGGAACAATCATCATTATTAAAAAGAATAGTGGCAGATTTACTACCAGACCAATAATCACCAATAATAGGTGGAGAGATGGTCACATCTCCATTATTACAAATCCCATCTCCTACAGCTGCTTCTACTGGAGAGCTATACAGCGCCAAAGGAGAAAAAGTAGCAATTAACGCGACACTTGTAAAAAGTGCCATAGCTTTTTTAGCTCGTATAGAAAGGAAATCTATACTCCTAAAAGCCTTTGAAAAAAAGTACGTCATAGAAAAATGGAAAAAAAGTAAAAAAAAGAACAAAGAATTTTTTTCTTAAACGAACAATACTCTTCTTTAGCAATGTGTGTCAAAAAATAAAAAATAATGGCAAAAATATGTTATAAATAAGCCATAAAACAAACTTTTTAAAAACCTAAAAAATGTATTATCCCCACTTTTTTTGTGGGGATAATACAAATAGAAAAAATAATAGGAATGTTTATTCAATGGTTAAAATCATTCCATCGGTACTCGCAAAAGATTTTGCATCATACATTGCCACTGCTGTTGACGGCGGGAAACGATATATTCCATCTGCAATCGGTCGAACTTTAAAAATATATTCTCCACTTTTCTGTTCGTCATACGGAAAAATATCCACACGATCATCTCGATGTTCAATATGTTGGAAATTATAATTCTTATCGGCTGTATAATCTGTCACAATTTCAAATCCTGCAGGAATAGGAACAGAAACTGCTAAAGAACGAGAGGAAGAAGGAGCAGTGAAAGAAACTTTTATTTGGTAAGTGCTTCCAAATTTAATTTTTTCATTTTTGGATATCATTTTCCCTTTTGCATCCAGAATATTTCTAGAAATTCTCATGCCACCATTTGATTTTGCTAATTTTTCAGGAGGCGCTATAAACGTTATTTTGGAAGAAAAATAAAGAGGTCCTTTTCCTATATTGGTAACCGTTAGAGGTGTGAGTGAAGCATTTTTTGAAATATAAGAAAATAATTGGTTCCCTGCTTTTTCTGAAGAAAAATTCACCGTGCTTGTTTTTCCCCCAAAGACTACTGAAACATCTCCTGCCCCACGTTTTACGGATTTTACAGAATATTCATAAGCAGTTAACAGTTTTTCGGCTTCACTATATGAAGAAAAATAAAAATAATTTCCATTATTTTCTCCATTCAATGCCTTTACCACAAGCGCAGAAAGATTTTCTCGATTGGAATCAAGCGCAATAACAACCCGTACTTGTCGGGCAAAGAAACTTTCAGACCCATCAAAATAATGAGGAGACTCACTTTCTCCAATCCCCTGTATCGCATCAGAAAATGATGGAATTGCTAAAATCTCATCCGCTATTTTTTTCTTATCAGTGTCTGTCAAAAAAGAAACTTTCGCAAATGCCAGTGCTAAATCAGTTTTTTCAAAGCCAGTTAAATCTTTCCACTGATCATACCAACCTTTTACATATGATCGAGCTTGATCTTCATCAAACGCCCCTAAAGTGATTCCTACATATAAAAGTCGAATTTTTACGGTACGACTCAGTGTATTATTTTCAGAAACTTGTGTTTTGAGATACTCTTTAAACGGATTGAGGAGTGATACAGGAGCACTGTATCCAGATTGTTTCATAAATGCCAAACCTCCTCCTACCGTAGCACTTACGGATGGATTACTCGATTCCTCATTTTCCCATAAAGAAAATCCTCCATCTGGTCTTTGAAATTTTTTCAAACGTGCAAAACCAGCAATAATATTTCGCTCTGCCAAGGCGGGGCTTTCTCCTATTTCTTTTTGAAGTGATGCCACAATAGCGTTTGGCATTGTGGTAGAAGTAGTTTGTTCGGCGCAACCGTATGGATACGAAAGTAATTGAAGCGCTCGAGATTTTAAATCAGAAAGAGGTGAATTGGTGATATTTACCGTTAATGATTCAAAATTTTCAGGAAGAATGTTCTCGAAAGGAATTTTTACAGTTCCATCCAGAAGAACCATATTTTGTTGAGAAAGAGTCCTTTGCCCATGAGTTTTTACTGGTACTGCTATTTGCACACTATCTCCTACACTTCCTTCGGAACTTTTTGCAACAAAAGTCACCAAAACCTCTTTTCCTTCACTTTTATCAGGCACAGTCACCGGAAAAGATACCGTCTTTGATTCTCCTGTATTCAAAGATACCGCAACAGGACTGAATGATTTTCCAAGCAATGGCGCTGTGAGTGAAACTTCTACTGTTTGAGAAGCATTCGTAATATTTACCACTCGAGTAGAAAGAGAAAGCTTGTCTCCTTCCCGTACAAAACGCGGAAGATCTGGTTGAAGAACAAAATCTTTACTCACACTTACTTTCCCTTCTCCTGATCCAAACTGATGAGAGTTGTCGGTAGAAAATCCTGCAGAAAGAATGATATACGAAGTAAGAGATTCTCCAGAAGGAAATGAAATTTTTGCATTCCCATGAGAATCCGTCTGAACCGTAGGATTCCAATATAATACCTCTTTAAAATCTTTTCGTACCTCTGGCATATTTTTAGAAACTCCACCTTTTCCAGCACCACCGAAAGATGAGAAAAAATTATCGTGCAAAAATGCGAGAAGATTTGTAGAACTCGTAAGGGTAATCCATCTTCTCGGAAAAATTCGGAGAAGGAAATTGGTATCTACTTGACCTGCCATTCGCACGAGTGCTTCATCTACCACTCCTACCGAAACCTCTGCAGGAATTGGTTTCCCCTGCTTATTCGTGGTTTTTACCGAAAGCGTAATATCTTCACCTGTTTTATATTCTTGTTTTTCTGGGGTAACAATCACTGAAAGTTCCTGTTCATCCAGAGAAAGATTGAGATCTGTATATCCAATTTTAAAACGTGGAGTATCGGTTCCCATTTCCACCAGGAAGACACTCGTCTGAATATTTGGTGCCATTTCTTTTGTAACAGGAAATTCATACACTCCTAAATTTCCAACAATATCCAAAACCGCGGTTTTATACACTTCTTTTCCTTCTATAGTCACCAACGCTTTTGCTTTTGGAAATGGAGAAGTAATAACTAATTTTGCAGTTTCCCCCGCTTGAAAAGAATCTTTTTGAAGAGCTAATTCTATTTGGTGACTGGTTTCCTGGTCGGTATCGACTCCTATTTGACCCTGTCCTGGAATTACCCAAAGAGTTTCAGTCAGAGCATTCGGAACATCATATCTCGACACTTCTCCCGTGGCGGGTGTTACATTTATAGATGTCTCTGCCGAAGGATAATATGGAATTTTGTCTCCACCGGTAACACTAAAAATGTATTTTCCACCTTCTAAAATTGTTGGACGATACAATAAGTTTCCACTCTCATGAGTATTCAGTGTTTTTTCTTCTATTATTTTTAATGATTCTGCACAATCTTTTCGTTCGCCTCTCGTCACATCTTTTACTGTTGCACATTTTTCTTCTACTTTTTGCAATACCATTCGGAGTGTTTTATTTCCCACCGTTTTGAGTTGATAATTTTTTGACTGTAATTGGATATTAAAAGGGACTCCTATTTTTTGGACACGATCAGTAATTTTAAGCGCAGGACGAACTTCTCCCGTATCTTTTTGACGATATACAATAATACTTGAAATTTCAGTAGCCTCTTCTCCACGAGCATCTTTTACAGTTGCTTCCACAATAAAAACCAGATTCGTTTGAATATCTGATCCAAATTGGAGAGGAATAGAAATTTTCCCGTTACCCTCTGTATCAAGTGGAGTTTCCCCTCTTGTTACCTCAAAATATCCATATTCACAATATCCCACACAAACCCCTTCCTCCTGAAAACCGTCATTCCCATTTTCAAGATCAGTTTCATATACCGGACGAGCAGTGACCGTATACGACATTGTCCCTCCTCCAATTCCTCCTCCTGCATATCGCGCAGAAAGTGCTGTTATATTCGCTGTTTCCCCCATAAAATATTCATGTTTTTCAGGAGAAAGATTGAGATAAAAAGTAGGACGACGATATTCTTCTATCCTCACGGTATTCATAATACCAGTCCACACATTATAATTTTTATCATATCCCTTTGGGGCTGTTACATAAATTTGAAAATCACCCAGTTCCGCATTTTCAGGAATAACAAACTCTCCTGAAAAACTACTATTTTTGGAGATTTTTACAATTGTTTCCGCTAATGGATCACTGGTATCATCATACATTTTTTGCAATCGAACACGAACAGAAAGCCCTTCTGGTATATTTTTCAGTCCTAAGTCTTTCACATCCCGCTGAAACATGACTCCCTTAAAATGAACAGTGTGTCCTGGTCGAAACATCGTTCTGTCGGTATAAATATGACCTACAATAGAACTTTCCCAATCAGAATTATCCCACTGATCTGGAAACCACCGAGGATTCATGCTTTCCTTCCACGATTCCAAATGAACACCCCACGCATTTTCCTGTTCTATGATAAAAAAATTCGGATCTACCACTGTTTTCCCTTTTAAAATAGACTCAGCTGGAATTTGCAATATTCCACTTTCATTTGTTGTTCCTAACAGAATAGCATTTTTTGAAGCAGGAGAGAGATATGAAACAATATTTTTTTTCAGTTGATACTTTTTATCTTTTTGATCACCTGTTTCATATTGTTGTCCTGAAAAATACGGAAGCCCCCAACGCCCTCCGCTCATTCCTTCATCAGATGCATTCCAAAAGGAATCTTCAAAGCTAATAGATTTCCCGTAAATCTTGGCATTTTTTAATGGTATTCCCGTTGCTGGATCAAAAACCCATGCAAAAGTATTGGCACTCGATTTTTTTAATAATATTCCCGCATTCATAACCGAAAAATATCGGGTAGAAAACTGCATTTCCTCAGTATCATCAAGATATACCGCAAAAAGTCCAAATACATTTTTTAATTTCCCTTTTACGGTATTCATATCAAAAACTGTTTTTGAATTTTTAAGGTCCATGGGCACTTCAACGGTCACAAACTCGGCACAATCTTTTGCAGAAAAATCTGACTTCTGTACAGAAAGTTCAGGAATTTTTTGAAGAGCTTCTTCTGCACCTGATGCTGGGAATTTTTTAAAAAATGCTACTTTTTGTTCTGGGTGTTTTGCATCTCCATATCTTACAAATAATTCCGCTATTTGTGCTCTGTTTAAATACGCTTGAGGATCCCAAACATCGGGAGGAACCAAATTTCTACTATTTGCATCGTCTGTAAATGGTTGAAACCAATATTCACCGAGAGCTTCTTTGGCATCAGTATCATTCTGAAGCACATACAAAATCTTCAGCGCTTCGGCATACGAAACAGGATCATTCGGATGAAAATTCCCATCGTTCTTTCCTTTTATATAGCCTTTTTCTTTCGCGAAACACACATATTGTTCACTCCAATGCCCTTTTGTATCTTCAAAACAGTTCTGATTTTTTGATTTCTGTTCCTCTTCTAAGAGAGCTGGGGTTCCTTCTGTAATTATTTTTAAAAGTTCTGCTCGGGAAACATTTTGAAATGGCTGAAATGTTCCGTCGGCATATCCTTTTATAATTCCTTCTTTTTGGAGTCGTCCAATACTTTGTGCATAATAATTTACGCTTACATCGGTAAAAGAAGCAGAAATATTGTATTCTGCATTATGATCAACCCATCGTTTTACCTCTTCAGGATTGGTGGTATCCAGATTTGATATGCCTAAAGTAGACCATTTCCCAGGATTTTTAAGATCAATTCGACAAATATTCAATTTCTCTATTTTTTTCTCTCCTTTTTGGATAGAAAAAGACGGAAGTGTACTAGGAGAAACAAAAAATGGAACTTGTTCATTTTCTTTTTGCACTCTTTCTAGCCGAGAAGATTCTAGTGTAAAATGAGGTGATTCGTATACAGATCCGCTCCCAGCAATGGCATAAAAAATTCCGCCAGAAATAAGAATGAGCGAAAAAGACAAAACCCATAAAAATTGAGATTTTTTCATAAGAAAAAAAAGAGAAAAAGATGTTCATTACAATAGTCGAAAGAAGGTTACACTTTTTCTAAAATCATAGCGATATTTGATTCTTGAATCTCTGAAAAAAAAACGATACCGTACGATCGGTTCTTTCGCCTTTTTGAGAATGCGAATTTTTTTATTTTTTCAAAAATTTTCTCGCAAAAAATTCCTTATTTTTAGCTCTTTATTAGGAATAATAGTGTTTTTTATATGGGTTTTTGGTCCACTTTTTTGGAATACGCCCCCCTCTTTTTCCCTTCCCAATAGCACTCTTTACGATAAAAATGGAATTTTTTTGTGGAGATTTTCAAAAAATGATTTGGCGTATCAAGAACCCATTGTATTTCCAGAAATTGATCCTGTTTTCCTCACTCTTTTTCTAGAAAAAGAAGATGAAAATTTTTGGACAAATGGAGGCGTTGAATTTTCTAAAAAAATGTACCTTCTGTGGCAATACGTCACGGGAAATGGGAGCAGAGGAGGTTCCACTCTTTCCGAACAATGGATAAAAAATAAATATTTTAGAGAATCCCCCAGAACACTCTTGCAAAAAGGACGAGAAGCAATTCTTTCGGCAACGCTTTCTCTTTGGACTCCAAAAGAAAAAATACTCGAAGAATATCTCAGTATGGCATATTTTGGACGAGGTGCGTATGGAATAAAAAGCGCCTCACAAGTATATTTTCAGAAACAATTCAAAGATCTCTATTTTTTAGAAAAGTGCTTTCTGATAACCCTTCTTTCCAGACCACAGGAAGCAGACACCCTCGCAAAAAATTTTGAAAAATATAAACTATATTTTTTACGTATCGCTCAGGAAAAAAATCTCCTCACTCCAGATCTTCTGGAAAAATATAGAAATGAACATTTTGTATTGCCAAAAAGCCCAGAAGAATCGTCTTCTTCTGTATTACAACCATTTGTAGAATATACAAAAGCAATGCTTGAAAAACAGAATATTTTTGTTGAAAAAGGTGGATATACCATCACCACCACTCTTGATAAACACTGGCAGGAAATGGCAGAAAAGATAGTAATTGACGAACTTATTCGACTGCGAGCAAATAATGTACACGACGCAGGAGTAATTATTTTAGATGCCAAAACAGGTGCCATTCGAACACTCGTTGGAACTACCAGACCAGAAGATGAAAATGTAGGAAAAATAAATACTGTGCTTCTTCCGCGTCCTCTTTCGTCGACTATAAAACCATTTTTATATCTCTATCTCTTTCTTACTACTTCACATCATCCACGAGACCAAATAGATGACACTGAAACAGAATTTCCATTAGCAAATGGAACATCGTATATTCCTCAAAATTTTAAAGGAGAATCATTTGGAAAAATGGCATTAGAAGAGGCACTCGCGAATTCTGCAAATATTTCAGCCGTAAAAATTTTAAATGAAGTGGGAGTTTCAGAATTTTATAATTTTCTCACCTCTCTCGGTTTTTCTTTCGCCTTTCCGTCCGAACATTATGGACTTTCATTGGCTCTTGGGACCGCAGAAGTTTCTCTTTTGGATCTCAGTTCTTTTTTCACAATTTTTCCAAATGAAGGAATCCGAATTTCTCCAATTGTTTTCGAAAAAATTTCATTTCCGAATACAGTAGATATTTTGCCCATTCCAAACGCAACGGATGTTTTGTTGAGTTACAATGAAAAAAAGAAACAGACAGCTCTTTTTTGGATTAAAAATGCGCTTGCCAGTGATGTCCTCAGGCAAAGGGTTTTTAAATATTCTGGAATTTTTAATACCAAAAGAAATTTTTCTATAAAAACGGGAACCAGTGCAAATTTTCGCGACAATTGGACCATCGGGTTTTCTTCTGACCTGATTATTGGTGTTTGGACAGGGAATATTGAAAATTCAAAAATGGAAGAAGTGAGCGGTGTAGACGGTGCAGGTGAAATTTTTGCAAAAATTTTAGAAGCCATTGATGGAAAAGGAGAAAAGCTAAAAATTCCAGCACATCTGAAAACTATTCGCGTGTGCAAAAATGATACGAACATTACCAAAAATTTCATTCCAGACATTACAAAATGTGCCGAACAACGAGATACGACTGTGGAACAAGAACCGTAAAATGTATATGGTATCTGCGACAGGAATCGAACCTGTATTTCCTCCTTAGGAGGGAGGTGTTCTATCCGTTGAACTACGCGGACAAAACGAATTACATCATATAAAACTCTGTTTTCTCAGTAGGAAGTAACGCACGAGAAAAAGAAAAATCTTCTACTTCTTGAGTAGAAAACCCAATTTTCTTCACAAACTCAGAAGATTCTTTTGAAAATATAATTACTCGAGGATCAATTTTTTCCAGTAATTTTTTTGCTTCTGTATCAGAAAGCCCTTCGGATGATTTATCAAAAATAAGAATATCTACTTCTCCAAATAATTCATCTCCATTCTCTGGCATTTGCGCATTAGAGGAAGAAAAAAACACAAGACGTACTTCTTCCGCGTACAATTTTATTAAAGAATATTGAGCACCAATATCTTGTATATACACAGAAACGTCCCTTTTCTCATATTCTCCTGGAATATGAAAACAATTTTCAACATCTGATTCTTGCTGAGAATGAAAAATAGAAAAAAGAGAACCTGTATTATTATTCATTCCAACACTTCCAGACGTAAGAGAAAGCACAAACGAAAAGGGAGACCCTAAAGGAGTAAGTTTCATGGAAGAAAAATAAAAAGGAAAACCTTATAACACTAATACCCACGAGATGATCCCGGGGTAGAGGTCACCCGATCATATACAGACTTCGCCATCTCCAGCATTCTATCAGGATTTATTTTATCTCCCACATTCACTCCAAAAATATTCCCAATAAAATACATAAATACGACCGCTGCAACAGTTATTACGAGTCCAATAATGGCATATCGAATAGTATTTACCGCATCTTTTATTTTACTTTCTTCTCCTCCAGAAAGAATAAAGGATATCCCTCCGACAAAAATATAATACACAGAGAGAACGATAGCCAAAACGATTGCAAGGGCTATAAAAAGATTAATGAGATCTATAATATTAAAAGTATTCACAGTGAAATCGGAAGAAAATGATGGTCCCATATTTTATAAATTTGGATCAGCGATACGAATATTTACTCTTCTTTCTGTTTTTGATCCTACCATACGCACCAGTGTTCTGAGAGCTTTAATAGTTTTTCCACCTTTTCCAATAAGCTTCCCCATATCTTCCTCTTTCACTTGTATCTCAAAGAGTGTCCCCAGCGAATCTTCAGTTTCAATAATATGAAGATCTTCTGGAAAATCAAGAAGAGAAGTGAGTACATACTCTAAAAATTGTTTTTCCGAAGGCATACTCAATATAAAAAAAGATGTAGAACTATTCTGGTGAAGAACCTTCTTCTGCAGGTACTTCTTTTTGAGCAATTGCTTCAGCTTCAGCTTTCGCTTTGGCCTCTGCTTCTAATCTCTCTGCTTCCATTTTTTCAGCTAATTTCTCGGCTTCTATTTTTGCACGTGCTTCTTCTTCTTTTTTCTTTTTTGCTTCTAATTCCGCATTTGATGGTTTCATCACACGAGCAGAAAAAAACTTTTCAAACTCAGGAATCCCATTTTTTACTCCAATTCGTGCGACCGTCTCTGAAGGCTGTGCACCATTTTGAAGATAATACAAAATTCTTTCTTTTTGTAACACCACTTCTTTTGGGGTTACTAAAGGGTTATAATGTCCCACAATTTCAAGAAATCTTCCTTGTACAGGACAAGAGCTTTCTGCAACGACAATTCTATAAAATGGTCGTTTTTTTCTTCCTTTTGGTTGGAGTCGAATTTTGAGCACGGGTACACAAAAAAATAGCCTGTGCATTGTGTGATTTTTCTATGCCAGAAGTCAAGGGATGTTTTTATTTGGAAAAACGGAAAGGAATACGAGTACGAATATATTCCGCGAAAAAAAAGAAAAGAAAAGTGAGTATTCCTGCCTGGGGAAGAGAAAGCGACCAATGCATTTGTGCTCCTGGGAAAAGTGAAAAAACATGCGCCATAAAAAGTGAAAATGAAAGAGTAACCCATGCGAAAGGAAGAGCAAAAATACCAAAAAATGGAATGGCAACGAGTATGGAAAAAAGCATAGCGATGCTGGTAAGCGGTGCCACAAAAATATTCGCCAAAGGAGCAATCACAGAAAATCTTTCAAAAAGAGCGAGTACCAATGGCATGGTCATCACTTGAGCAGAAAAAGTGGCGATCAATGCTTCTCGTATTCCAAACGTATTCGGAATTTTTTTTAAAAAACTGAATTTCTCAAAAAGAGGAGAAAAAGAATAAAGACCGAGCACTCCTAAAACAGAAAGTTGAAGAGACGCATCCGAAACCAGCAAAAAAGGTTGAAACAGAACCATACACGATAAGCTGATGGTTAAAAGCAAGAAAAAAGGAATTTTTCTCCCAGAATGTAAAATAAGCACTGCAAAAGATCCCATCACGGCAGCTCGTACTACGGATGCAGAAGCGCCTGTGAGTATTACAAAAATGGTAAGAATGATAATAGCAAACCACACCGCTGCTTTTTTTGGAAAAATTTGCAAACACCAAAAAACAGCAATCATAATAATCGTAATATTAAACCCGGAAAGTGCTAATAAATGTCGAAGTCCAGTAACATTAAATTCTTCAATAATATTTGGAGGAATTCCATATTCCGCACCTAATAAAATCCCCAATGCATAACTTGCTTCTGGCTCTGGAAGAGTAGAACGAATTCTTTCCTCGA
>CAIRYL010000075.1 GCA_903882825.1 uncultured Candidatus Peregrinibacteria bacterium
AGGATTTATTGTTTTACAATGGATACATAATTATTACGTACTTTCTTCGGAAGAAATTCGTTATATTACTGGCATAGTCTTCAAAGAAGAAAAGAATTATTCTTTAAAAAATATTGAATCTCTCTCATACGAGCAAGGAATTTTTGGACGAATATTTCATTATGGAGATGTAAAAATTTTTAGTCCTACATTAAAACAAGACCTATTGTTAACGGAAATTTCTCATCCGAGTATTGTTTTAGGGAAGATAAAAAATTTATTGAATGAAAAAAAGAATGAATCTCCACTGATTATCCGAAAATAATTTTTTCTGAAAATATGAATTATTATGCAATCATTGCTCTCACATTATTTGTATACATGAGCCTTTGGTTTGGGCTTTCTATTCTAAAAAAAAGAAACGATATAGCCGATATTGCGTGGGGATTAGGATTTGTCCTGATGTCCTGGGTATCGTTTTTCTTATCAGATAATTCAGGAGTACGAGGATTTTTTGTGTGTATATTGGTGAGTATATGGGGGCTTCGCCTCGCGTGGCATATTTTTTTGCGCAACAAAAACAAGGAAGAAGACTATCGCTATTTGGCGTGGCGTAAGGAGTGGGGAAAGTGGTTTTTTCTTCGTTCGTATTTTCAGGTGTATCTTTTACAGGGATTTTTGTTATTTCTTATCGTTTTTCCGGTATTATTAGTAAACAAAAATATATCAGAATCACTTGGTTTTCTTGATTTTTTGGGGGTAATAGTGTGGATTTTTGGGTTTTATTTTGAAACAGTCGGTGATGCACAACTGGCACAATTTCTTGAAAATTCAGAAAACAAGGGGAAATTGATGCAGAGTGGATTATGGGCGTATACTCGTCATCCTAATTATTTTGGGGAAGTGGTACAGTGGTGGGGTATTTGGCTTTTGGCGCTTGGGGTGGTAAATGGTTTTATGGGCATTATTGGACCAATAACCATTACATTTTTAATTTTAAAAGTTTCTGGGATTCCAATGCTCGAAAAAAAAATGGAAAAAAATCCTGAATTTGAAAATTATAAAAAAAGAGTCAGTATGTTTTTCCCCATACCACCCAAAGAATGAGGTTTATTTTTGTTTTAAGTTTATACGGTGTACGTGATGTGTATTTTTTTTAACGGAATGTTTTGGAGTTCTGTTGGGATAGGTACAGGAGTAGAGGAGGGAAGAAATACATCTTGTACAATTTTGGTTTGAGAATAATAAATATGGTGATGATCCGTAATATCGGCATCGTATCGTTTATAACCTTCCCCAAAATCGAGTTCTTTAATAATTCCATTTTTTGCAAAAAGGGTGATGTTTTTATAAACGGTCGCAAAAGAAAGCGTTGGAAAATGTTTTTTTACTTCAGTATACAATTCGTGCGCAGTGGGATGAGTATGAGTGCTCGCGAGTATTTCAAAAATAATACTTTTTTGAGGGGTCCGTCTTAATCCATTACATTTACACGCTTTTTGAAATTTCTTTTTTCTTTCTGCCAAAACTGGTTCTAAAACGCTCATGTTCATGGTTTTTTACAAAAAGATTACTTTTCTTTATTGAGAATTATTATTTGTAGTATTGCAAATGTCAATATGCATTTAGTTTTTGAAAAAAACAAATCATTGGGTACAATAACAATATATTTTGGAGAGGTCGCATAGTGGCCGAGTGCGCACGCTTGGAAAGCGTGTAGGGGCGAAAGCTCCTCGGGGGTTCGAATCCCCCTCTCTCCGCCAGTGAGGCAATTGTGGCAAATTGGGGTAAGCACACGCCAGCCGATTTTCCCTTTAAATTTGAATTTTTATTATGTAAAACAATTCGTATAATAACGAGTTAGGCGAAATATTTTTTCATCTTTGTGGTAATTTCAAGTTCTGTGCGTTGAACAAGTGCGAAAATTTCATTTTTTAAATTAAAAGTTTTTCCGCCTAGGGCGGGATTATTTGGGGGCAATTTCATTTTTTATTTTAATACCATGCAAAAAACTATCAAAATAACAAGTATCATTATTTTCACAATTTCCTTATTAACCATTCCATTTTTTGGAATTGCTATATTATTTGGTATTGCGGGTTCCACTGCATCATATTTTATCATTATTGCCCTAGGATATGTTGGACTTGTAATCTCATCATTTGTTTGCATTTTTAGGTATAAATTTTTTCCAGCAATTATAATTTCAATAGTAGCAATAATTTTAGGCGGCACTTTAGACAGTAAGTTTTGGAAAAATGAGAATTCAAATACTTGCCAAGAATTAAGAGCTGAACCTTCTTGCATAGAAGATGAATGTGGTTTTACTTGTTCAAGTTTTAATGGTTCTGGATTTACCACTGGCGCTGGCATTTGCAAAGACAAGGATATCAATCTTTGCATGAAAAAAGTAAAGGCTCAAAATTCAGTGACGACGCATGATGTGCTAGCTGTCTATTCAAATATTGTTGATAAAATAATCGGTAGTCCATCGCCAGCAAGTGAAAATTTTGAAAATCAATTAGTTGCTGTGTATAATTGCCTAGAATTAAAATATGGATCTGGTACCAAGGGTGAGCAAATGGCAATTCAAATACTGAAGCAAAAAAAATTAACAGACCAGCAAATTAGCAAATATTATTCATACCATGCTTCAAAGGGTAGAAATATAAATCCACAAGCTATGGTCGCAGGACTTCCGAATGGGGATAAGAATCTATCTTGTGAATACATTAATGTGAAATAAAATTGCCCCCAAATAATCTGCTTTGCCTAAAGGAAAAACAAAAACTTTTAATTTAAAAAATCAATTTTTCTTTGCGAAAAGCAAAGTTTGTGCAATTAAAAAAGAAGATGAAAAAATACATCAGACAACACGGCATATCTGGTCTACGCTTCACCCAAATGCTTCGCACTTCAGATACCCCGAAACGTTGTATGCAATTTGCAAAATCCTTTTATCTAGTAATTCACGTTATAAATGGAAAGTAAAAACTTAAAGTTGGGACAAACTGAAGTTGGAAAAGCAGTCTTTGCGAATGAAAATTTTAAAAAAGGAGAT